>CAMVLL010000061.1 GCA_947168315.1 uncultured Bacteroidota bacterium
ATTTTTAAATCAAATAAAAAACCGACTGAAATGCAATTCATTTCAGTCGGTCATTATGTCAGATAAGAAAGATTTCTAAATCAATCAAATTAATTCGATACTACGTTTTACGAAAGCATCCAAAGCTTCACCCTTCAACAGATTATTCTGCAAGAGTGCCAAGTCGATTAATTGGTGAACAACCTTATTGGATTGAGCAAAATCAGAGATAACAGCATCTTTCTGGCTACGCTTAGCTGTCAACTTCTTTTCAACTTCTTCAAGTTCGTCTTTCTCTGCTTGAGGAACATCCTCTTCTTTCTTGCCGTCCTTTGCCTTGTGCAGTTCTTCATGACGCTGATCTAGCTGTGCAATCTCATCTTCAATCGGCTTTAATGCGTCTTTACAAGCATTCTCAGCTTCAGATAAGACATTTTTAATCAACTTATGGTCGGCATTCAGAATAACGTTGTACATATCCGGCATATCACCGTAGAAACTCATACCACCTTGAATAAGAGCCATTTCTTTCATCCTTCGCATGTACTCACTTTGCGTAATCATGACAGGTGCAGCCAAGTCACCTAACGCCTCTGTCTGAACGTTAAACTCATTCTTCTCAAGTTTCGGAAGTTGAGAATTAAACATGGTAGTCAACATACCGATCTGTTCAGGAAGCAATGTGTTCTTATTTGCATCATCTTTCACAATTAACCGGTCAATCACATCACTATCAACACGTGTAAAGTGAGATTTCTCAAGTTTACGTTCCAACATACTTACCATAGCAACATCCAATTCGCTATCTAATAACAGTACATTGTAACCTTTCTTTTGAGCTATATCAATATAACTGAACTGTTCATCCTTATTACGTGCATACAGATAAACCAAATTACCATCCTTATCTGTCTGTTCTCCCCTGATGACCTCTTTATATTCATCCAACGTATAGTAATGATCGTCAGTATCCTTCAACAATGCGAACTTCGTAGCACGAGTATAGAACTCATCGAGAGTCAACATACCATAATTGATAAAAATCTTCAGGTCATCCCATTTCTTTTCATAGTCCTTACGGTCGTTTTTAAAGATCTGATCCAAACGATCTGCCACCTTCTTCGTCACATACGTAGAAATCTTCTTCACGTTCGCATCACTTTGTAGATAAGAACGAGATACGTTCAATGGGATATCCGGAGAATCGATTACTCCATGAAGCAAAGTCAAGAAATCAGGAACAATTCCCTCGACACTATCCGTTACATACACTTGATTACAATAGAGTTGAATCTTATTCTTTTGCAGTTCAATGTTCCTATGTACTTTCGGGAAGTACAGAATACCAGTCAGATGGAATGGATAATCCACATTCAGGTGAATCCAAAACAGAGGTTCGTCCGACATTGGATATAAATCCCGATAGAACTTCTTATAATCCTCATCTTTTAGTTCGGAAGGACGACGCGTCCAAATAGGAGTGGAGTCGTTAATAATCAGATCTTCATCTGTCTCAACCTGTTTTCCATCTTTCCATTCCTTCTTCTTTCCAAAAGCAATCTCGACAGGGAGGAAGCGGCAATACTTCTTTAGTAATTCGTTCACGCGAGCCTCTTCTCCAAACTCTTTACAATCATCATCCAAATAAAGAATGATATCAGTTCCACGATCTGCTTTTTCAATTTCTTCTATCGTGTATGCTGGAGAACCATCGCATGACCATTTCACTGCCTTAGCATCTTCTTGATAAGATTTCGTAACAATCTCTACTTTCTTTGAAACCATGAAGGCAGAATAGAAGCCCAAGCCGAAATGTCCAATGATAGCATTCGCATCGTTCTTATATTTCTCAAGGAAATCATTTGCACCTGAAAACGCTATCTGATTAATATACTTGTCAATTTCTTCTGCTGTCATTCCGATACCACGGTCGGATACTGTCAATGTGTTATCTTTCACACTTATATGAATAGTCAAATCACCAAGCTCACCCTTAAAATCACCTTTAGAAGCAAGTGTTTTGATTTTTTGAGTCGCATCCACGGCATTTGAAACCAACTCACGAAGAAAGATCTCATGATCACTATACAAGAATTTCTTTATGACGGGGAAGATATTCTCAGTAGTAACCCCAATATTACCTTTTTGCATATTATTTTGTTTTAAACATTTTCACGCATTGTTTAAGGCAAAAAAAATGCCAGATGAAGATTCATCTGACATTTTGTCTAATATAAATCTGTTTTAGTTCTTGAAACCGATAATAATCTTCTCGTTTTCCTTATCAAAAGTAGCTACGATTGCATCACCAATCTTCATATCATGACTCAATAAGAATTCGGACAATTCATCTTCCAAGTAACGTTGTATTGCACGTTTCAATGGACGAGCGCCATATTCGATATCATAGCCTTTCTTTGCCAAAAACTCTTTAGCCTCACGGTCAATTTCAAACTGGTAACCAATCTTTGAGATACGTTGTGTCAAACCATTCAACTCAATGTCGATAATCTTAATCAACGAATCCATGTTCAACTGCTCAAAGTTAATCACCTCGTCCAAACGATTGATGAACTCAGGAGCAAAACGCTTGTGCAAAGCCTTTGAAATAACACTCTTGGAATTTTTCTCCAAATCTTTGTATGCGTCAGTAGTAAAACCAATACCTTTGCCAAAGTCCTTCACCTCACGACTTCCGACATTTGAAGTCATAATGATGATAGTGTTTTTAAAATCAACGGTCCGACCTTGTCCATCAGTCAGACGACCTTCATCCATCACTTGTAAAAGGATGTTGAACACATTTGGATGAGCTTTTTCTATTTCATCCAAGAGAACAATAGAATAAGGTTTCCTACGCACTCGTTCAGTCAATTGACCTCCTTCCTCGAAACCAACATAACCCGGAGGAGCACCAACCAATCGAGAAACATTGAAGTCCTGCATATATTCACTCATGTCCACGCGAATCACCGCATCAGTTGAGCCAAACATTTGCAAAGCTAACTGCTGTGCCAAATAAGTCTTACCGACACCAGTCGGTCCGACGAACATAAACGTACCAATCGGACGATTAGGAGCCTTCAAACCAAGACGATTTCGTTGGATAGCTTTCACCAAAACATCGATTGCATTATCCTGACCAATCACTTTTGCTTTGAGCTCATCCTTCATGTTCAACAACTTTGCACCCTCAGTCTGAGCCATTCGTTGTACAGGAATACCTGAAATCATTGAAACGACATCTTCAATTTGAGCTTCATCAACGATCTGGCGTTCTTCTTTCATACGCTGTTCCCATTGATCACGCATCGCATGCAACTGCAGTTCCAACATTTTTTCTTTATCACGGTAGTTAGCTGCCAATTCAAAGTTCTGTGATTTAACTGCATTATTCTTCCATTCCTTTGTTTCCTCGATAATACGCTCTTGATTTTCGATTTCCTTAGGAACAGTAATATTAATAAGATGTTCACGTGATCCAGCTTCGTCCATCGCATCGATTGCTTTGTCAGGGAAATAACGGTCGGTTATATAGCGTTCCGTCAGTCGTACACAAGCTTTTAAAGCAGCATCTGTATAGATCACATTATGATGATCCTCATATTTATCCTTTATCTGCTGAAGAATAGCTAATGTTTCCTCTGGAGTTGTCGGATCAACGATAATCTTTTGGAAACGACGTTCCAAAGCTCGGTCTTTTTCAATACTTTGACGATATTCGTCCAAAGTAGTTGCACCAATGCATTGAATTTCACCACGGGAGAGGGAAGGTTTCAACATATTTGCTGCATCCATAGATCCAGCAGCCGAACCGGCACCAATAATCGTATGAATCTCATCGATGAACAAGATTATATCCTTGTTCTTTTTCAGTTCCGACAAAATGGCACGTAACCGTTCTTCGAATTGTCCTCGGTATTTTGTTCCTGCAACAACGGCAGACATATCCAAAGCAACAACACGCTTACCATATAAAATACGAGAAACTTTCTTCTGAATAATACGTAAGGCCAAACCTTCTACAATGGCAGATTTGCCAACTCCGGGTTCTCCAATCAAAACAGGATTATTCTTCTTCCGTCTAGTTAATATTTGAGCCAGACGTTCTATTTCCTTATCCCGACCAATGACAGGATCAAGCTTTCCTTCTTCTGCCAATTTTGTCATATCTGTACCAAAAGCATCCAAGGCCGGTGTTTCGTTCTGCACTGGACGCGTCTTGGTTTGAGAAGAAGGTGATCCACTCATCCCTTTACGAGAAATGTCATCCTCTTCTTCTTCCTCATCTTCGCTAAACCCTAAACCAGAACGAACATCCGGTTTTAAGGATAATTGGTCGTATAGTTTCTGATAAGTTACACCATATATCTCAAGCAAATTCTTTGCTTCGTTCTTTCCTAATTTCATGATAGCCAATAGTAAATGTTCAGAATCAGCAGTATCACTGTTCAAAAGTTTAGATTCCAAAATACAAAGCTTCAATACCCTTGACGCTTGTTCATTAAAGTTCAGATCCTGAAAATGATCAGTATCATCTGTCATGTTTGGATGCATCTTAAGAATATCTTCCAAACCACTTTTAATATCTTTTAAATCAACATGTAAAGATGTCAGCAAATCAATAGCCTTCCCGTCACCTTCACGAATAAGACCCAACAATAGATGTTCGGGACCAATGAAGTCGTTCCGCAATCGAAATGCCTCTTCCTTACTAAAGTTGAGGATATCCGTAACACGTTGTGAAAATTGATTTTTCATCATTAATTCTTAAGTCTAATTCTACAAATGTAGTACTAATTTTTAATTTTATTCTAAATCTCGATGTTTTATTTAACAAAATACATGCCAAAAGCATTCATGTATAAAACCGAATAAACTTGAAAAAAGTTTAGATTTCACAACAATATTGAAAAAAGCCTCAATGCAATAACTTTTTTGGCCTTTTTTTTTCGTATGTTTTATAAAAGTCGTACCTTTACAAGGTTTTTAGAGACATGTTTTAAAATAACATTTAATATTAATGCAAGAACAAGATCGAATCATAAAAGTGAACATCGATGAAGAAATGAAGTCATCGTACATTGACTATTCTATGTCAGTCATTGTGGCTCGTGCTCTTCCGGATGTTCGTGACGGATTTAAACCAGTTCACCGCCGTATTCTTTACGGAATGCAGGAACTGGGTAATACATCAGATAAACCTTATAAGAAATGTGCAAGAATCGTTGGTGAGGTGTTGGGTAAATACCATCCTCATGGTGATTCCTCCGTATATGGTGCCTTAGTCAGATTAGCTCAAGACTGGGCAATGCGTTATCCTCTTGTCGATGGACAAGGTAACTTTGGTTCAATTGATGGTGACAGTGCTGCAGCAATGCGTTACACTGAAGCTCGTTTGAGACTCATTGGTGAAGACATGATGCAGGATCTTTATAAAGATACTGTTGACATGGCGAATAACTTTGATGATACGCTGAAAGAACCTACAGTAATGCCAACCCGCATACCTAATTTATTAGTAAACGGTGCGTCAGGTATCGCTGTCGGTATGGCTACAAATATGCCAACGCATAACTTATCAGAAGTAATTGATGGATGTGTTGCCTATATTGATAATCCAGAGATAGAAACCGAAGGCTTGATGCATTTTATCAAAGCACCGGATTTCCCGACAGGTGGATATATTTATGGTATAAGTGGTGTTCGCGATGCGTACGAGACAGGTAAAGGACGAATTGTCATGCGTGCTAAAACCGAGATCGAGACAGGTGACACCCATGATAAGATTATCGTAAAGGAGATTCCTTACAACGTTAACAAGAAAGAACTTATCGAGAATATTGCATCTCTTGTAAACGAGAAGAAAATTGAAGGCATTTCCTATGTAAACGATGAGTCGGACCGCGAAGGTATGCGTATCGTTATCGATGTTAAACGTGACGCCAATGCAAATGTTGTGTTGAACAAGTTGTTTAAAATGACAGCTTTGCAATCTACATTCAGCGTTAACAACATCGCCTTAGTTCATGGTCGTCCAAAATGCTTGAATCTAAAGGATTTGATTGCAAATTTTGTGGAACATCGCCATGAAGTAGTCATCCGCAGAACAAAATATGACTTACAAAAGGCAAAGGATCGTGCTCATATTTTGGACGGATTGATCATAGCATGTGATAATATCGACGAAGTTGTTCATATCATACGAGCAAGTAAGACTCCTGCTGAAGCACAACGCAATCTTGAACAAAGATTTGAGTTGGATGAACTGCAAAGTAAGGCAATTGTAGATATGCGTCTTAGCCAGTTGACTGGTTTGCGTATGGATCAGTTGCACAGTGAATATGAAGACCTTTTGAAACAAATAGCTTATTTTGAACAGATTCTTACTGATCCAGAGCTTTGCAAGAAGGTTATCAAAGACGAGCTGATAGAGGTTAAAGAAAAATATGGTGACGCGAGACGTACGGAAATTAGATATGACGCTGACGACAGCTTCAATCCAGAAGATTTCTATGCTGATGACGATATGGTAATTACCATTTCTCATCTAGGCTATATCAAACGTACTCCATTGGCCGACTTCAGAACACAAAATAGAGGAGGAGTTGGATCGAAGGGAAGTGAGACACGCGATACCGACTTTGTAGAACACATCTATCCAGCTACAATGCACAACACAATGATGTTCTTTACACGGAAAGGTAAGTGCTACTGGTTGAAGGTCTATGAAATTCCTGAAGGAACAAAGACATCAAAGGGTCGTGCAATACAGAATGTATTGAATATTGAACCTGGTGATGCTGTTACCGCATATATCCGTATCAAGAACTTGGGTGATAAAGAATACATTAATAATCACTGTATCATGTTCTGTACGAAAGAAGGTATCGTTAAGAAGACATTATTAGAGCAGTATTCTCGTCCACGTCAAAATGGCATTATAGCTATTAATATCAATGAGGGCGACGAAGTGATCGATGTTTGCTTGACAAGACGCGAGGATGAGATCATCATTGCTAATAAGAATGGTCGTGCTATCCGCTTTAATGAACATAATGTTCGTATGATGGGACGTACTGCAACAGGCGTACATGGCATGCGACTTGACGGCGATGACGATGCAGTGGTAGGAATGGTTCAAATTAAGGATCCGAAAGCCGAAACAATCATGGTTGTATCTGAGCAAGGATACGGTAAACGTTCTGAGATTGAAGACTATCGTTTAACAAATAGAAGTGGTAAGGGTGTTAAAACTCTGAACATAACAGAGAAAACTGGCAAGCTTATTGCTATCAAGACTGTAACGAATGACAACGATTTAATGATTATCAACAAATCGGGAATTACAATTCGTTTGAAATTGGCTGATGTAAGGATTATGGGTCGTGCTACTCAAGGAGTCCGCCTTATCAACCTGGAAAAACGGAATGACCAAATAGCATCTGTATGCAAGGTTAATTCTGAATCTAATGAAGACAAGATGGAAGAGGACATTGAAGAACAGAACATTGTTCCAACATCCGAACCATTGGTAAATGAGGAACCTCTGCAAGAGGAAAATAATGAAGAGAGTGAAAATTAAATATTTAAAAACAACTTTTAAATCCACAAGATTATGAAAAAAGTATTATTTACAGTGGCTTTATGTGTAGTTGGAACCTTTGCATATGCTCAGGTTAGTGTCGTAAAGGAAGTTAAAGGCTTGATGAAGGCAAATCCTGGACAAGCAGCAAGTAAAATCTTACCTGCATTGACAAATCCTGAAACAGCAAATGATCCTAATACTTGGAAATTAGCTGGTGATATCCAAAAGGCTATCTACGATGCTGAAAACGTGAATTTGTATTTGCCAGGAAAAACTGCTGACACTACAAAATTGTATAGTAGTCTTTCTCAAATGTTCGACTATTATTTGAAGTGCGATGAACTGGAAGATGCAATGGTTAAGAGTGGTGCATTGAAAAAACCAAAACTGAGAAAAGGTAACGCAGAAATCTTGAAGAAACTTCGTGTAAACTTGATTAATGGTGGTGCAGATGCTTATAACTCTGAGAATTATGCAGGTGCATTAAAGTATTTTGGACAGTTTGTTGACGTAGCAAAAGCTCCGATTTTTGCTGATGATCCAGCTGTTATCAATGATACGTTGAATGCTCAATATGCAAACTATGCAGCATTGGCAGCTCGTATGATAGACGATAAAGCAAACATCATTAAGTATTCTAACATTGGTAAGGAAGATAAGGATCAAGGCTGGAGAGCATTGTCTTTCTTGGCTGAGATGTATGCAGATCCTGAAACAGGTGACTCAATCAAATGGTTTGAGACTATTAAGGAAGGTTTCCAAAGATTCCCAGAACAAAACTATTTCGTAGGTAACCTGATGGATAATTACATTCGCAAAGGTCAATTAGATGAAGGTATGGCTCAAGTTGACGAATTGTTAGCTAAGGGTGAAACTCCATACTTACTCTATGTAAAAGCTGTTTTGTCGTATGAGAAGAAGGACTATGCAGGTTCTGAAGCTATTTGTGACAAGATTATCGGTATGGGTAAAGAATTAGTTGCTGAAGCATACGCAAAGAAAGGTGATTGCTCATTCTTCCCAGCACAGGCTATCGTTGAGGAAAATGCAAACATTGACGTTGATGATCCTAAATTCAATGAGAATGATGCAAAGATCAAAGCTTTGTATGAGAAAGCTCTTCCTTCTTATCTGAAGGCAAAAGAAGTAGCTCCAGATAACAAACAGTTATGGGGTAACTTCTTACTTAACATCTATTGGAAGTTGAATAAGGCTGAATATGAAGCATTAGAAAAAGAATTAGGTTACTAATATAATTCTAACCAACAAAAAGAGCAGTGTCATTGACACTGCTCTTTTTATATATGACATTTTGACAATACTGACAGAAAAGGGATGGAACTTAATTGTTCCATCCCTTTTCTATAGAAGATTGGTTTATAAATTGAATTTCTTCTTCAAATCTTTCCATCCTGATTTCAAATCATCAATGGCTTCGTCAACATCTTCCTTTACATCATCAATCTTATCACCATATTTCTCCTTCAAATCAGAAACAGTCTTTGTATATCCTTCTTTGACATCAGCGATACCTTCATCCAAATCATCCTTGAACTCAGCAATACCTTTATCAATTAATGACTTCAGTTCTGCTTTAATTTCATCACTCTGATGAGTTTCAAAGTACTTTACTGCATCCTGATACTTCTCACGAGCAATGTCATCAATCTTTCCGACATTCTCTTTTAACTCTTTCAATTTTTCTTCTAACTCCTTGTTCATAATCGTTGTATTTAATATAGTGTTTATACTCTCTTTGCTACCAGATTTCGATCGCCAAATGCATCATCAACCCGAGCAACATTAATCCAGAACTTATTCTCACGTACTGACTCGATAGGATAAGCAGCTTTTTCACGTGAATATGCGTGATTCCATTCTGATGCTACCAGTTCGTATTCAGGATGCGGAGCATTCACTAATACGTTATCATCCTTTGGTGCAACACCATTCTTCACTTCCTGGATTTCAGTCCAAATATTCTTCATCACAGCGATAAAGTTATCCAACTCGGCCAAACTCTCACTCTCTGTTGGCTCAATCATCAATGTGCCATGAACAGGGAAGGAGAGTGTAGGAGCGTGGTAACCATAATCCATTAAGCGCTTGGCAATATCAGCCTCACTAACACCAACCTCATCATGCAAATAACGACAGTCCAAAATCATTTCATGACCAACATATCCTGTCGCACCACTATATACGATTCCATAGGTATCTTTAAGACATGCAGCTAAATAATTAGCACTTAAAATCGCCATCTTTGTTGCATTTGTTAATCCTTCAGTTCCCATCATACAAATATATCCATAGGTAATAGGGAGAATACCTGCACTTCCGTAAGGAGCAGCAGCAACTGTATTCTTTGAATTACCGAAAAGCGGATGTCCAGGTAAGAAAGGAACTAAATGTTCAGCCACACAAACCGGGCCAACACCTGGGCCACCACCACCATGAGGACTTGAGAATGTCTTGTGTAAATTCAAATGACAAACATCGGCACCAATAGTTCCCGGATTAGTCAAGCCTACCTGAGCGTTCATATTCGCACCATCCATATATACTTGAGCACCACAAGCGTGAATAATCTTACAAATCTTAGCAATCTCAGGCTCGAAAATACCGTGTGTTGATGGATATGTAATCATCAAAGCAGCAAGATTATCCTTATTCTCTTCAGCTTTCCTTTGTAAATCGTCAACATCTACATTACCCTTCTCATCACAAGCACATGTAACGGTAGTAAATCCACATTGAACAGCTGATGCCGGATTCGTACCATGTGCAGACGAAGGTATAATAATAATGTTACGATGTCCTTGACCAATGCTTTCCTGATAAGCACGAATGACACGTAAACCAGTGTACTCACCAGCAGCACCAGAGTTTGGCTGGAAGGTAACACCCGCAAAACCAGTAATCACCTTTAGTTGTTCTGTCAAATTATGTATCAATGTCTGATATCCTGTAGCTTGATCTTCTGGCACTAATGGATGAATACCCATCCAACCTAAAAGACTCAGTGGTAGCATCTCAACAGCAGGATTACCTTTCATGGTACAAGAGCCTAATGATATCATTGAATGAGTCAAAGAAATGTCTTTACGCTCCAATCGTTTGATGTAACGCATCATTTCTGATTCCGTATGATACTTATTGAAAATCTCATGAGTGAGATATGATGTCTGACGTGCCAACTCACCAGTAATCTTTGCTGATGGAACATCTGTAACTTCCTCAACTTCACGTTCTGCTGCAATCGAGAAAATAGCAATCAGTTGATTAACATCCTTCAGATTTGTTGTCTCATCAATGCTCAAACCAACATTCCCATTCTCGTAATAACGAAGGTTGACTTCTCTACTCAAAGCAATCGTACGTATCTTCTGAACAGTTACTTGCTCTGGTAGAGTAAATCTCAATGTATCAAAGAATTGTTTATTGAGTTGAACATAACCTAGTTTAGATAATTTCTCATTCAAGAACTTAGCAATACCATGAATACGTTCAACAATTGTTTCAATACCGTCATGTCCATGATAAACGGCATAAAATCCGGCCATCGTAGCTAATAAAGCCTGAGATGTACAGATATTTGAGGTTGCACGTTCACGCTTTATATGTTGTTCACGAGTCTGAAGAGCCATTCTGTAGCATACTTTACCATATTTATCCTTTGATATACCAATGATACGTCCAGGCATAAAACGTTTGAACTCATCACGAGTAGCAAAATAAGCTGCAGAAGGACCACCATAGAACATTGGGATACCTAAACGTTGTGTACTACCAAATGTAATATCAGCGCCCCATTCTCCTGGAGGCATAAGTAAAGCCAAGGATAGAATGTCTGCAGCAACAGCAACTTTTGCATCTGCAGCATGAGCCTTTTCTACAAAAGCACGATAATCCTCAATGTCACCATTACTATTAGGATATTGAAGGATACAACCAAAGATATCTGAAGTAAACTCTAATGTTTTATAATCACCAACTTTAATGATCATTCCTTGAGGAATTCCACGTGTTGTAAGAACCGCCAATGTTTGTTCGAAAACATTTTCATCAACAAACAAGGTAGTAGCTCCAGCCTTCATTTGAGCACGTGAGCGGAGGTTCAACATCATCATAGCAGCTTCGGCACCTGCTGTAGCCTCATCAAGTAATGAACAGTTTGCGAGTGGCATACCGGTTAAATCAGATACAACCGTCTGGAAATTTAACAAAGCCTCTAAACGACCTTGAGAGATTTCTGTTTGATAAGGAGTATAGGAAGTATACCATACAGGGTTCTCAAATACATTTCTCTGAATGACTGCCGGCGTGATTGTGTCATACCAGCCTTGACCAATATATGAAGTATACAACTTGTTTTGAGAAGCAAGTTGAGCAATATGTTCTGTGAATTCACGTTCTGTCATCGGTTGATCCAACGCCAGTGGCTCCTTTAGACGAATATTTGATGGAATTGTCTTATCTATCAACTCGTCTACACTTTTAACACCTATCTTTCCTAACATCACTGGAAGATCTGTGTTCTGAATACCGATATGTCTATCGGCTAATAAGTCAGTTTTCATATTATTAAAATTTTAAAGGACTAATCTAACGTACAAAAGGATTATTATGTCTCTCATTACCTATCGTTGTAGTATCTCCATGCCCCGGATAAACAACGGTATCATCCGGCAATGTCAGGAACTGGCTGCTGATTGATTCGATGAGTGTATCAAAATCACCACCGACAAGATCTGTTCGTCCTATACTTCCATGAAACAATGAATCTCCACTGAAGAGACATGAATCTTTTTCGGAATAAAAAGCCATACCACCAGGAGAATGCCCTGGAACATAAAGAGCCTTCAAGGAAGAATTACCATATTGAATGATTTCGCCATCAATAAGATACTTTCCCAAACCAATAAGAGGTTCACTCAATTTCAAACCAAATGTTCTAGCTTGATTCTCGGCTTGTACAAGCCAAAATTCATCTTCTTGATTTGCTTCCGGTTTAATTCCATAAGTTTGAAAAACAAATGTATTGCCAAAAATATGGTCCAAGTGTAAATGAGTATTTAAAAGACGTTTAACCTTTAAACCATTCGAATCAATATATGACTTCAAGGCCTTTTTATCTTCTTCATAAAAACATCCAGCATCGATAATTACGGCCTCTTTCGTCTCATCCGAGAGCACATAAGTATTAACCGGAAACATATTAAACTCAAATACTTTTATCTTCATAGTCATTAACCTATAGGAACATAAACCAATTTCTTTCCCTTAAAATATTCTTCTGCAAAGAAAGAATAAACATCCAACAACTCCGCTTCTTTTTTAAATGGCATTATCTCATGCTCAAGTTCTCCACCTTTTAGGCAGAAGAGTCCATTAGGATATGAATTCTTGTGCTTTTTAGAAATATTTTTTTGTACGAGTTTCACTAAATCGGGAAGGGGCATGACTGCACGACTGACCACAAAATCATATTTCTCTTTAAGTTCTTCGCCACGAATGTGACTGAACCTTACATTCTTCAAGCCTATAGAATTGGCAACCTCTGTTGCTACCTTTATCTTCTTACCCACGCTATCAACGAGATGAAAAGAAACTTCTGGAAACATGATAGCCAAAGGTATTCCCGGGAAGCCCCCACCAGTACCCAAATCCATTACTTGAGTCTCGGGTCTAAAGCTTATAACCTTAGCAATAGCCAATGAATGTAAGACGTGGTGTTCATATAAGTTCCCAATATCTTTCCTCGAAATCACATTGATCTTGCTATTCCAATCAGTATATAAGTCATACAGTGCAGCAAATTGGTTCTTCTGATCTTCCGTTAGGTTGGGAAAATATTTCAAAATTATATCCATAATGATTTTATTCAATAAAGCATATACTTCGACAAGTCTGAATAAGGTAATGTAATAAAAGAGGGACCATGTGCATAAGGAAATATTTCATATTGATTATATAGAAATTCCACACCATCCTCCTTTAATAGGAAATTCTCAGGAATATACATTTCTGATTGATCGATTAATAGACTACCATGATCAGCAATATCGTCAAATGTCTTGAAACTTTCGTCTGGGAATATCTCAGAATATTGTTTTACTAACTCATTCTTTATCATTTCTATAATTATATTCTCAGAGCCAGAGATAAAAACATCTTGTTTTTTCAAGATATTACCAGTTTTCTTATCCACATTCAGCCATATATGCCACGTGTTTGGATGTGCTCCACCTCGATACTCCATAATAGTGGACATATAGTTCAATATATTCTTCTTTCCCTCCTTGATTGAAGTATTCTGATCATATTCATATGAGTACCATGATGGTTGATACTCATTTTCATCTGATGTATTTTTCTTGTCTTCCAAATACAATTCCAAGACATCAGCCTTGTAATCAACAATATATTTTGCCAAGAAAGAATCTACCAACACTTCATTCGGAATTAATTTGTACTCAGGACCAAACAATTCTTCCTTGATGTTTGAATTAATCTTCTGAATTAATGTATCTTTTGAAGATTCATCTAAATAAGTATAAACTTGTGCAAAACTACAAGTAGGAGAATCTTGATCATCTGTAAGATGTATTTCTGTTTTCTTTTCAACGGACTTAATGTCAAACTTGACATCATGATTCATTTTTGTACATCTTGTTAATAAAAAACAAGAGAAAGAAATTAAGACGAGGACTGTTAGTTTTCTTACTATTTGATTCATTTTCTTTTTGAATTTGTTCTGTATAAGCATTGATTTTTGCTCTTTACAAAGATAAACAATACTTGTGGATTGAACACCAAAATAACAAAAATTATCTTCTTAATTATCAAAATCCAAAAGGTGTTTCGCGAACTCTATTGACTTCTATACGAATGCCGAAATTCCCATTAGAAGATTTAAACTCAAAACCACCTCTAAAATTATTTCTTTGCCATGGCAGCGCACTAGGATTATGAACCTTATATCCATCTGCGTTGTATTCACCATAAGTAGTAATTCGTGCTCCGTTATTTAAGCGATATGTAGCACTTTGCAGATTCATGGGCGTTTGATAAAAGGAATAAAAGCCCCAAGGAGATATAGAAGGATGAACAACTTGTCCAAAAGTCCATCGATTCGATAAGTTGAAAATACGAGAATAATCCAGTACTGGACTATATGTATGATAATCAAAGGATGAAATCGGATTAGAGAGACGGAATTCTGGTAATGTCAAGGGACGCATGTCCATTAAGAATCCATCGTCTAAGGTTTTAATTCCTTCCAATTCATTCACCAAATTACGTTGATCGATATCATCTGGAATAATAATCTCATGCTTACCAACAAGTGTATCGTTCACAACTATACGCTGTGAATAACACAAAGATGGAAAAAACAGCACACATATATAAAAGACAAGATATCTCATATTTTCCCTTCCATTGTTGATAGGCAAAGATATTAAAATTAAAATAGAAGTATTGTACATACTTAGATATTTTCAAATGAAATTGTATCTTTACACACAAATTAAGAAAACATGAAAATAGAATATTGGGGTATTGTCCCGTATGCTGAAGCTTGGGAACGACAAGAGAAGTTGTTTAACGAACTAATTGAAGCAAAGAAAAATGGCCAGCCGTATGTAAACCGTCTTATCTTTGTTCAACATCCGCACGTTTATACATTAGGAAAGAGTGGTAAAGCAACAAATATGCTTTTGAACGAAAAGCAATTAGAAAAAATTGGTGCACAACTTTTCCATATCGACCGTGGTGGAGATATTACATACCATGGACCAGAACAATTAGTTTGCTATCCAATTATTAACTTGGAGGATTACCAATTGGGACTGAAGAGTTACATTCATCTGCTAGAAGAAGCCGTGATTGAAGTGTGCAGAGATTATGGAATTGAAGCCGGTAGAGTAGAGGGTGCAACTGGAGTATGGATAGCTATTGGTACTCCTTCAGAACGAAAGATTTGT
>CAMVLL010000062.1 GCA_947168315.1 uncultured Bacteroidota bacterium
ATAAAAAACAAATAAAATGGGATTTAATGAATTTGTAGGGAAACTGTTCGGTAACAAGGCAACCCGCGACATGAAAGAGATCAAACCGTGGGTGGATAAGATCAAGGCCGTTTACCCAAGCATTTCCCAGTTGAGCAATGATGAACTGCGTGCCCGTACCATTGA
Source organism: uncultured Bacteroidota bacterium (assembly GCA_947168315.1). Taxonomy (GTDB): domain Bacteria; phylum Bacteroidota; class Bacteroidia; order Bacteroidales; family Bacteroidaceae; genus Phocaeicola. Next base: position 166 of record CAMVLL010000062.1, read on the forward strand.
GTTGAAGGCACGAATCCAAGCACCGGTAGCTGATACCAAGCAGAAGATTGCGGAGTTGAAGGCAAAGGTGGAGACCCTCGAGATAGAGGAACGTGAACCTTTATTCAACCAGATAGATAAGCTGGAAAAAGAGGTTCTTGAGATTTATGAAAAAGCATTAGACGAGGCTTTGCCAGAAGCATTTGCCATCATGAAGGATACTGCACGTCGTTTCACTGAAAATGAGGAAATCGTAGTGACGGCATCCGACTTCGACCGTTTGTTGGCAGGACAGGGCAAAGACTTTATCCGTATAGAAGACGATAAGGCTATCTATCAGAATCATTGGATTGCAGGTGGTAATGAGATTACTTGGAACATGATTCATTACGATGTGCAGTTGTTCGGTGGTGTCGTTTTGCATCAAGGAAAGATCGCCGAGATGGCCACTGGTGAAGGTAAAACCTTGGTGGCTACGTTGCCAGTGTTCCTGAACGCTCTTACTGGTAACGGTGTTCATATGGTGACCGTGAACGACTACTTGTCAAAACGTGACTCGGAGTGGATGGGTCCGTTGTATGAATTCCACGGACTGAGCGTGGACTGTATTGATAAGCACCAACCAAATTCAGAAGCACGTCGTAAGGCATATCTGGCTGATATCACCTTTGGTACAAACAATGAGTTTGGTTTCGACTACTTGCGTGACAATATGGCTATCAGTCCGCAAGACCTGGTTCAACGCTCACACAACTACGCCATCGTCGATGAGGTCGACTCCGTCTTGATTGATGATGCTCGTACACCGTTGATTATTTCCGGACCGGTACCAAAGGGTGAGGACCAGTTGTTCGAGCAATATAAACCGATGGTTGAACGCCTGTTTGAGGCTCAGAAGAGTTTGGCTACCAGTTACTTGATTGAGGCTAAACGATTGATTGCCTCTTCTGATCAGAACGATATCAATAACGGTTTTTTGGCATTGTACCGTAGTCATAAGGCATATCCAAAGAATAAGGCTTTGATCAAATACTTGAGCGAACCAGGTATCAAGACGGGTATGCTTAAGACTGAGGAGATTTACATGGAGCAGAACAACAAGCGTATGCATGAGGTCACTGATCCGTTGTATTTCGTTATTGATGAGAAGTTGAATAGTGTTGACCTGACAGATAAGGGTATCGACAAATTGACAGGTAATGATCCTGATCCGAACTTGTTCGTCTTACCGGATATCGCAGCCCAACTCTCTGCTTTGGAGAACGAGGAAGGATTGTCTGAAGAGGATCGTTTGGCGAAGAAAGATGAGTTACTGACAAACTATGCCATCAAGTCGGAACGTGTACACACAATCATTCAGTTGTTGAAGGCTTATGCCATGTTCGATAAGGATGATGAATACGTTGTTATCGATGGGCAAATCAAGATTGTCGATGAGCAGACCGGTCGTATCATGGAAGGTCGTCGTTGGTCAGATGGTTTGCACCAGGCTGTTGAGGCGAAGGAAGGCGTGAAGATTGAAGCCGCTACCCAAACCTTTGCGACAATTACATTGCAGAACTATTTCCGTATGTACCACAAGTTGGCTGGTATGACGGGTACTGCTTCGACAGAAGCGGGTGAGTTCTGGGATATCTATAAGTTGGATGTGGTTGTTATCCCGACTAACCGTCCGGTTATCCGTAAGGATATGAACGACCGTGTCTATAAGACAAAACGTGAGAAGTACGCCGCTGTTATCGCAGAGATTGAACGGACCATTTATGCCGGTCGTCCGGTCTTGGTTGGTACCACATCCGTTGAAATCTCCGAGATGTTGAGCCGTATGTTGACCATGCGTAAGATTCCTCATAATGTGTTGAATGCGAAGTTACACCAAAAAGAGGCTGAGATTGTTGCGTTGGCAGGTCAAAGTAGCATGCGAAAGATAATGGTTACCGATGAGAACGGTGACAAGCATGAGGAAGAGAAGATGGTCGGTGCCGTAACGATTGCGACCAACATGGCAGGTCGTGGTACCGATATCAAGCTTTCTCCAGAGGTTCGTGAGGCAGGTGGCTTGGCAATTATCGGTACAGAACGTCATGAGAGCCGTCGTGTAGACCGTCAGTTACGTGGACGTTCCGGTCGTCAAGGTGACCCGGGATCTTCTGTATTCTTTGTTTCTCTGGAAGATGACCTGATGCGTCTGTTCGCATCCGACCGTATCTCGGGAATCATGGATAAACTGGGCTTCAAGGAAGGTGAGATGATCGAACATAAGATGATTTCAAAATCAATTGAACGAGCTCAAAAGAAAGTTGAGGAGAACAACTTCGGTATTCGTAAACGTTTGCTGGAATATGATGACGTGATGAACAAACAACGTGTCGTAATCTATGCTAAACGTCGTCATGCCTTGATGGGTGAGCGTATCGGTATGGATATCGTAAACATGATATGGGATCGATGTGCTTATGCTATTGAACTTGGCGACTATCATAATGTACGTGAGGAAATGTTCCATACTTTGGGAATGGACACTCCTTTCAGTGAATCAGAATACATTGAGAAAGATCGTGACGAACTGATCAACCTGACCTTTGATACCGCCATGACAAACTTTAAGCGAAAGATGGACCGTATGGCTCAAATCGCTTATCCGGTAATCAAACAAGTACAGGAAAATCAAGGAGACCGATATGAGAATATCTTAATCCCAATTACAGACGGTAAGCGGATGTACAATATCGCTGTAAACCTGAAGGCTGCATACGACTCGGAAGGACAGGAGATTGTGAAATCGTTCGAGAAGGCAATTCTATTGCATACGATTGATGATTCATGGAAAGAGAACCTGCGTGAGTTGGATGAACTTCGTCATTCTGTCCAGAACGCAAGTTATGAGCAGAAAGATCCGTTATTGATCTTCAAACTGGAATCGGTCACCCTCTTCGATACGATGGTGAACACTATCAACAACAATACTATTTCTGTATTGATGCGTGGTCAGATCCCGATGCAAGAGCCTGAGCAAGTTCGTGAAGCAGGACCAGAGCCTCGTGCACAACGTCAGCAGTATCGCGAAAGCAAACACGATCTGAGTGATCCGAACCAACAGGCAGCGGCAGCTCGTGATACTCGCGAACAGAAACGCGAACCGATTCGGGCTGAGAAGAAGATTGGTCGTAACGACCCGTGTCCTTGTGGAAGCGGTAAGAAGTATAAGAACTGCCACGGCAAGGGATTGTAATATTGAAACTTTCCTATTGTTGTAAAGTATAGAGAGGCTGTTCCTAAGAGGACAGCCTCTTTTTTAATACCTTTTAACGCATTTATTGATATAAATACGTTACTTTTGTAAGTTAAGATAAAAGGAAATGCCTTATGAAAAAATTATATTTGTTCTTAAGTATTGCTGTCGTGACGTTCCTGTCATCGTGTGGCAGCGTAGAATTGTTGAGATTTGAACAACTTAAGCCTGCTGAAATCAGCTTTCCTGACGAGTTGAAGAACGTGGCTATCGTCAATAATATGCCAAAGGAAGAACATGGCAAACTGGCATATCTTCGAAATACAGCAAAAGAGTTCGAGGGTGATGGAGCCTCTTTCATGCAAGGACTGGCTGATGTGCTGGCAGAAGGAAACTATTTTAATAAGGTAGTCGTATGCGATTCCTTATTATATGTATTGGAAGAGGATGATGCCCCACAATATCATGTGCTTAAGGCTCCGCAGGTTCGTCAACTTTTGGGCGACTTGGATTCAGATATGATCATCTCTGTTGACCGACTGTATGTTCGGACAGGCATAGGACAGGTATGGGACAATTATTACGGTATGCCTTTCGATGCTGTCAATGCAAGTTACGCTGCTTTGGTACACCTTTATGTGCCAACTCGCGATAAGGCTTTCATGCAGGTTACAGACAGAGATACCCTCCAGTTTGAATTGGACTTGACCTTGTCAGATGCCATCATCGCGAAGGAGACATCCGAATATGCTGGAATGAGGATTGCTAATAAGCTGGTCCCATATTGGTGTGAAGTACAACGAATCTATTATGATGGTGGTTTGGCTGAGTTCAGAGATGCCGGTGTCGCTTTGCGTGAGAACGATCTGGAGGAGGCAGGCAGGCTGTGGTCAAATCTTTACGAAAAGAAAAAAGGTAAAAATAAAATGCATGCAGCCTTCAATATGGCCTTATATTGCGAGATGACAGACCAGATGGATAAAGCTGTAGAATGGTTGGACAAGGCAAAAGCATTGGTCGGCGAGACCAATGTGGGGGATAAGAACACGATTACGTTCTATCAGGCAGCTTTGCAGAAAAGAATGCAAGAGTTGAATAAACTAAAGATGCAGATGGACCGTTTCAAAGGACGGGAATAATCTTTTAAAGAAAAATATGCGTATTTGTTGTATTTAGGTTATTTCTTTGTATTTTTGGACTCTGATAAAAAGAACAATAAGATAATATGAAGTTTAGTGAACAGTCGAATGCATCAATCGTTGCTTGTATAAATGAAGCTGTGAGCAGATACCAGAAAAGCGACGAGATGGATGAAATGGTAACCGATATCCATCTGCTGCCAAAGCAGGATACCGGTGAATTAGTCGTCTTAGATGACGAGGATGAGGAGTTGGCAAGAACCATTGTCGAGGATTGGGTCGATTATGACGGAGAGGACTTTGACAGGGAAAGCGAACGTATCCTGAAGCATGTGCTGAATGATATGAATGCGGAGAAATCCTTTGACCAACTGAATATCATGAAACCTTATTCTTTTGTCTTGGTTGACGATGACTGTGAGACTGTTTCCGAACTTTTGTTGATGGACGATGAGGATACCTTACTCATCGATGAGACCTTGATGAAAGGACTGGACGAGGACTTGAACCAGTTCTTGGCAGATTTGCTGAAATAATCAAAGTAAAATAATAGTGAAGGGCGTTTGTCTGGCAGGACAAATGCCTTTTTTATGGAATGTACAAAAAATGAAAAGAATGAAAAGAAACAAGTTTTTGTGGATGGGATGGAGCCTCGTGTTGGTTTCGTTGATGATGGGAGCCTGTACTTTGTCGAATGGTGGAAAGACATTCGTAGATCCGCTGGCCGCACATATTGATACAACGGTACGCGCACAGGACGATTTTTGGACTTTTGCAAACGGAACATGGCTGAAAGAAAACCCGATACCTGCCAGCGAAAAAGAAAATGGTATCTTTACCGCTGTTGCCGACACCGTACGTGTTCAAGTATTGGAAATTTGTAAAGAAACATCTTCGAAGGAATACCCGAAGGGAAGTAACGAGCAGAAGGTGGGCGACTTGTATTTCTCTGGAATGGATAGCGTTTCCTTGAATGCAAATGGAATCAATGATCTGAAAGACGATTTGGATTACCTGGATCAGTTGGGCAACTTCGACCAGTTCAATGCCATGGTGGCTTATATCAATACGATATCCAATAGTCCTTTGTTCAGTTTCTATGTTGGGCAGGATGATATGAACAGTAATTTGATTACTGTCTCGTTGGGTCAAGGTGGTACATCTATGCCAAGCAGAGGATATTACGAGAATCAGGACGAGAATTCCAAAGCTGTGCGAAACGCATTCCTCGTATATGCTAAAGGTTTGTTCGAACGTATGGGTATGGACGAGCAGGCTGCCACAAAAGCTGCAGATAAACAGTTAGAGATTGAGACAGCCTTGGCGCTCGCTTCACGTCATCCGGAGGATATGCGTGATCCTTATAAGAATTACAATAAGATGTCTATTGCCAAGCTGCAAAGGATGACTCCACAATTGGATTGGGATGTCTTCTTCAAGGGTGTTGGTTTGGAACAAGTTGACTCTGTTGTTGTGGGACAACCGGAGTTCTTCTCTGCTCTGAACAAGACTCTGAACAGCTATCCGCTCAATGATTGGAAAAATTATCTTAAATTCTGCTACTTGGATGGATTGACTTCATATCTTGATGATGATTTGTATATGAAGAGCTTCAATTTCTATTCAAAGGCAATGAATGGAATACAAGAACCTACTCCTCGTTGGAAGCGTGTTGTGAACACTACAAACCGTACTCTCTCAGATTTACTTGGTCAGGTTTACGTGGAGCGTTTCTTGCCTCAAGGCGTAAAGGAGAAATTCCTGGAGATTGGCCATGCTGTCCGTGATGTCTTCGCTGAACATATCCAGAAACTGGATTGGATGAGCGATGTCACCAAAGAGAAAGCTTTGGATAAGTTGAATGCTATCAATGAGAAACTGGCATATCCAGACCGTTGGAGAGATTTCAGCGAATTGGAAATCAGTCGGGACTCTTACGTTAAGAATATGATGAACGCTCGTAAATGGAGCATGAAACAAATGATTGATAAGTACGGCAAACCAGTTGAACGATGGGAATGGCACATGATGCCGCAGACTTATAATGCTTATTATTCTCCTTCGAACAATGAGATTTGTATCCCTGGCTGTAACATCATCGTTCCTGGATTTAACGGACAGATGCCGGATGATGCCATCCTTTATGCAATCATTGGTAGTACCTTTGGCCACGAAATTACTCACGGATTCGATGATGGTGGCTGCAACTACGATGCTGAGGGTAATTTGAAGAATTGGTGGACTGATGAAGATAAGAAATTGTTCGATGCTAAGGCTGAGCAAGTTGTAAAGATGTACAGCGACTACCAAGTTGTTGACAGTCTGCATATTAACGGTAAACTGACCTTGGGTGAGAATATTGCCGACTTGGGTGGAACGGTGATGGCTTTCGAGGCCTTCCAAAAGACAGATCAGTATAAGAACAATGAGATTATCTCAGGCTATACACCAGCACAACGCTTCTTCTTAGGCTACGCCTTGGCATGGATGGAGCAGATGCGTCCTGAGGCTCTTGCTACTCAGGTGAAGAATAACGAACATTCTCCAGCAAAATGGAGAGTATTGGCTCCACTGTCAGTGATGCCTGAATTCTACGAAGCCTTCGATGTGAAGGAAGGTGACGCGATGTGGCGACCAGAATCTGAACGCGTTCATATCTGGTAAAAGATTTCAATATTGAATCGTATATTATAGTGTTCCACAATGGTGAGTTTTATCATTGTGGAACACTCTTTTTATAGAGTAATAGATATCAACTATGATGCTGCACAAAAACAATTAATCAGCAATTAGTGATTTTTTTGAATATTAGAAGGTCTTTTTCTAAATATTATTACCTTTATACTCAGAAATACTTGTCTTGAAATGAGATAAAGAAGTTTTATGTCGTATAATATAAAAAAAGTAGATAGATGAAGAGATTTCTGTTGACTACAATAGTAGCTCTATTGATGGGTGGAACGGTATGTGCCCAACAAGATAGTATTACCTCCAATTACGTACAGGGGAGGAAGAAAGTCGCTGTTGTTCTGAGTGGTGGAGGTGCAAAGGGTATGGCTCACATTGGTGTACTAAAAGTGTTGGAAAAGGCTGGAATTCCCGTTGACATTGTTACGGGTACGTCGATGGGTAGTATCATCGGTGGACTTTATGCCATCGGCTATAACGCTAATGCACTCGACTCGATGGTGAGGAAGCAGGACTGGAGTTATGTCGTTACAGACAAGGAAGATCTGCGCCGTCAGAGCCTCAGTGATCGTCAGAAGCAGAACACTTATTTCTTCACGACGGGTATGACTATTGGTAAACGTGACACGAATGCTGGTGGCATTATCAAAGGCAAGAACCTTGCGGAACTGTTCCAGCAACTTTGTACTGGCTATACCGATTCGCTTGATTTCTCAAAGGATCTTCGTATTCCATTCGCTTGTGTGGCTACAAACATTATCGACAACAGCGAAGTCGTTTTCCATAGTGGACGACTACCACAGGCCATGAGGTCGTCAATGGCTATTCCTGCTGCTTTTTCTCCTGTCAGGATCGGTGATAAGGTATTGGTTGATGGAGGTTTGAAAAATAATTATCCTGCCGACGTTGCTCGAGAGATGGGTGCTGAAGTCATCATCGGCGTCACCGTACAAGGTGCTCCGAAAACAGCTGAGGATTTGGGAGGCACGATGAGCATCCTCAGCCAGATCATCGACGTGAACTGTAAAAATAAGTACGATGAGAACCTTGCGATGACCGATCTGCATCTACAAGTAGATACGAAAGGCTATAACTCAGCTAGCTTCTCGGCAGTTGCCATCGATACGCTTGTCCGAAGAGGTGAGGAGTTGGCTATGCAGCACTGGGATGATATTATCGCCCTAAAGAAACGTATTGGCATTGACGAGTCTTTCCGTCCTGTCATCTATCATCCGCTTCGTCCACATGTTATGACAGAGAAATTACATGTAACCGAATATACTTTTGAGAACATGACACCACCGGCCGAGCGTTTCTTGCGTCAGAAGTTCCATCTGAACAGTAACGATAGTATAGACGCCAAATTGGAGCAGGAAATAACCACGTCAATGCGAGTCGACCTCTTCTACCAAACAGCCGAGTGTAGGTTGGTTCCGGAGGAAGACGGTGTACGCGTGATCCTTTCAGCGGGAAATCGCAAGTCGATCCAGTTGCATGCGGGGGCACGTTATGACTCGGAGGAATATGCTGCTGTGCAGGTAAATCTAGAAGTCCCATTTAAGACTTCCATACCTCTCAATGCCGATTTTACACTGCGACTGGGTAAACGTTTGATGGCACGTGGCGAGATCACTGTCCACCCACGCAGCTTCACTCGTCCTACACTGAGTTACACTTTCCGCCGCAACGATGTGGATGTATACTTAGACGGCAAACGTAATTACAATATTCAATATAATCAGTTCCAGGCTGAGTTCTTGCCTATCAACTTTAATTTGCGCCATTTTGATTTGCAGATGGGCTTGCGCTGGGACTTTATGCACTACCGTAACATGCTTGGTTCGGACACTTCGAGGCAGTTTAAACTCAAAAACGAGCACTTCTTCAGTTATCGTGGTCGACTGAATTACAACAGCGAGGATAACTGGTACTTCCCTACACGTGGTGCACAATTCCATGCAGAGTATGCTTATGTGACCAATGATTTTACCAAACTCAATGTTCGTGCGGATGACGGCACAAAACTGGGTAAGAGCTCAGGTATGAATGAGGTTAGCGCTGACTGGCGTATGTCGTTCACGATGGGTAGTCGATTCACTATTCAGCCTATGGTCTATGGCCGACTACTTTTCAGTGGTACTTATCCTCCTGTCTTAGGTAATACGATTGGCGGCAACTGGTTTGACCATTATATTGATAAGCAGATGCCTTTTGCTGGCATTGGCAATTTGGAATATGTTGGTCATCATTTTATAGCTGCCCAACTTCAGGCTCAGCAGCGCATCGCCGACAATAACTATATATTGCTTCGAGTAGTGGGCGCTCAGCAGTCAGATAAGATAAAGGAGATCTTCGACCATAAGTCCCTATTGGGTGCTCAGATCGCTTATTACTATAATACGATGTTCGGTCCTGTTGGAGCTTCTCTCGGATATAGTAACCGCACAGAAAAGTTAAATTTCTTCTTGAATATCGGATATGAATTCTAATTGAATGAATTAGGCGAAAGAAACATCAATCTAAAAGTAGTTAATGCAAAAGGGTGAAGCTTTCCCAGGGTTTAAGGTAGTTTATTATTCCAGATATAGTAGAAAGCGTGGTTCTCATAGGATGGTGTGACGATGCCGAAGCGGATAAAGTCGGCGAGGAGGTCGCTGGCTTTAAAGCGATTGAGGTGACACTGTTTGCAACATTGGCTTAATGTCACACTCCCTTTCTCCTTGAGTACGTTCAGTAGTCGCTCTTCACGCTCAGTGAAGGTAACGAGCGAGCCAATAGGAGCTTTATTATGCTGCCAATATTTCAAGTGTACGATAGTAGCTTGGATATTCTCGTCATGGATGCGGACATATGCCCAAGGCTTGTTATCTTCATCCAACGCATAGATGGGTTTTGTCGTAGCCTCGGCAATATTTACCTCGACGACAATCTTTCCGTTGACGTCGTATGATCGTGTCTCCAATTCCACCTTTGGCTGACAATATCGGCTGGCTGCGGCCTGAACCATATAAATCTCTTCATCTGAGCGGACACCTGCAATCTTTCCATTGTCTTTTACTCCGACAAGTAGTCTTCCACCTTTGGTATTCGAGAATGCAGAGAGACTACGTGCAATCTTCCTAGCATCGGAGATTTGAAATTTGAAGTCTTGGTGCTCGTGCTCACCTTCCGCCACCAGCTCTTCCAGGTATTCTATGTCAGAGATCCTTTTCATTGGTTAATGGCAACTCTTCTTGTGAGTCATGATATTCAACACCAACTTGTCGGTCTCGTTCATGGCTTCTTTCCCGATTTGGGTGAGGTTCCAGATACTTTGATCGACATCATCATCGACAATACCTTCAACAGAAGTCACACATTGGTGCTCAATGGCCAGGATTGCGGACAATAAAGCAGTGGATGCACCACTCGTGACCTTAAGTGCACAACTTGGCTTCGCTCCATCACAAATCATTCCTGTGATATTACCAATCATGTTCTTGATGGCAAAGGTGATTTGCTCATAGCAACCACCCATCAGGTAGGTGATACCACAACTGGAACCTGTGGAAGCAACGACACAACCGCATAAAGCGGAGAGCCGGCCAAGACTTTGTTTGATATAAACGACTGTCAAATGGCTGAGGGTAAGGGCACGGATCAATTCTTCCTCCGTCTTATGATTATCTTGTGCATATATGACGACAGGAAGTGTGGCGGTGATACCTTGGTTACCGCTACCAGAATTGCTCATGACAGGAATCATAGCTCCAGCCATTCTTGCATCGCAGGCTGCAGAAGTGTAGGAGAGGATGCGTGAGAAGGTATTGGTTCCTAATAACGCTTCCTTTGTTGGGCTCTGACAGAGTATCTTTCCCAGTTCGTGACCGTAATTCCCTCGGAACGACTGTTCCGCTGCCGATAGATTCAAGTCGCGCGACTTTAAGATAAAACGAATCTCATCAATCGGTGCGGTAGTTGCAAATTCATATACCTTGTGGAAAGTCAAATGAATATCGTCATCCGAGTTGTCTTCATCGTTTGAGATACCTTTGTCCATGAGGACACCTTGGCTGTTCGACAAATAGACGAAGTTGGTATGTCCACCAGAGATGATGGCTGTGGCTTCCTCTTCGTCGGTCGAACAATGGATCTCGATATATAGTTTCTCTTGAATATTTTCTTTCAGCTCAATATGGATGGCATCGGCAGCGATCATTTTCTTGCCTTCTTCCACATCTGCGGGAGTACAGTCTTTCAATACTTCCAGCTCATACTTTGATTTACCAATCAATGCCCCCAAGGCAATGGCGATGGGAAGTCCGATCATGCCTGTACCTGGAATGCCAACTCCCATGGCATTCTTTAGAATATTCGCACTTAACAAGGCTTTTATCTGTTGGGGACGTTTGCCCAACAGCTCTGTCGCTTTAGCTACACACAACGCAACAGCTATAGGCTCCGTACATCCGATAGCCGGGACAACCTCCCTTTGGATGAGTGCGATGATTTTTTCACGTTCAGTTTTCGAAATCATAGTATAGATATTTAAGGTGTTTTTATTACTGATGATAATTTTTCAATCCTGTCTGTAGGAACTCAATGTATTTACTGATATCCTCATCGTAGGAATAGGCTTTATTCAATGGTTTTCCTTCATTGTCGAGTAGAACATAGAACGGCTGTGTCAAAGCCCCAAACTTGGTCATCTGCAAATGGCTCCATTTATCGCCTATGGTGCGGAGTGTACGTTCCTTTCCATTCTCCGTTACTTTAATTGGCTGAGGAAGTGGTTTCTTGTAGTCGACATATAAGGAGATGAGTACGTAGTCATCATTGATCAGACGATAAACTGTCGGATCGGTCCATACGGCTGCCTCCATCTTCCGGCAGTTTACACAGCCAAAGCCGGTAAAGTCGATCATGACAGGTTTCCCATTTTCCTTCGCATACTTCATGCCTGCCTCATAATCGTCAAACTTCGCGTGAACGACCTGGTTATTCAGGTTGAAATCCTGTGTGTTCATCGGCGGGGCAAATGCGCTGATGGCTTTCAGTGGGGCGCCCCACAATCCAGGAATCATATATACCGTGAAGGCTAACGTAATCAAGGCCATGAAGAAACGAGGAATGCTTACGTGGTCGGTATCATCGTCGTGCGGGAATTTCAATTTGCCTAAAAGGTAAACGCCCATCAGTCCGAAGATGACGATCCACAAGGCCAGGAATGTCTCTCGATCGAGGATATGCCAACCGTAAGCGAGGTCGGCTACGGACAAGAATTTCAGGGCAAATGCTAATTCGATGAAACCTAAAACCACTTTGATGACATTCATCCAACCACCCGACTTAGGCATCGACTTCAACCATGACGGGAACATGGCAAAGAGAGTGAACGGCAGAGCCAGGGCGATGGCGAATCCCAACATTCCAATGATTGGAGCCATCATATTGCCGGTAGTGGAAACACCAGCTAATAAGAAACCGATGATAGGTCCGGTACATGAGAATGAAACCAGTGTCAAGGTAAAGGCCATGAGGAAGATACTTAGCAGTCCGGTACTCTGCTCAGCCTTGCTGTCAACCGCGTTGTTCCATCTAGAAGGAAGCGTAATCTCGAATCCACCAAAGAACGATGCCGCAAAGACTACCAACAAAGCGAACAGGAATAAATTGAAGATAGCGTTTGTCGATAATGCGTTGAGGGCATTCCCACCGAACAACAAAGTAATGAGGATACCTAACGTGACATAAATCACGATGATGGACGCGCCGTAGATGCAAGCGTCGCGGAGTCCTTTTCGTTTATCGTTTGCCCGCTTCAAGAAGAAGCTAACCGTCATCGGAATGATTGGCCAAACACATGGAGTGAACAAGGCAATCAGTCCGCCGAGGAAGCCGGCAAAGAAAATGTATATCCACGAACGATCTGTAGGATCCTGCTCATTACCAAACTGTTGGAGTTCCTGAATGACAGGTTGCCAATAATCGGTGTTTGTATCTAATGGAACTACTGTTTCTTCATTGACAACAGGGGGAATAGGTTCCTCTACCTTTTCAGCAACCGGTTGGGTTGAGGCTTTGGGGGCTTCACCTGTGTAATTGAAAGGAACTTCGGTAGGAGGGAGGCAAGTCTGGTCATTGCAAGCTCCGTATTCCAGATAACCTTTGATGAGATATTGCGGTTCGGTTATCTTAAAGTTCTGTGTAAATACCACATCTTTTTCGTGGTATTTCAGCTTCATATTGAAGGTGGGGTCGAATGCCTCAATGGGTGCTGTCTGAGGGGTTAGATCACCTACAAGCTCGACACCTTTTTGTTCTTCGATATTAAAGGTTGCCTTGATAGGGCCATCTGAGGGAAGGTCGGTAGAATAGACATGCCATCCTTTGGCAATTGATGCTGAGAATACGATCTGCATCTCTGAGTCGGATACATTCTTGATAGAACTTTTGAACTGAACAGGCTCAACAAATTGTGCAAAAGAGGGGATGATGACAAAGATTGTCAGGACTATTCCCCAAAGAAAACGTCTTTTCATATGAATTATAATTTGGGTGTAAAGATAACGAAATTCCCCAATGTATATAGAATTGCAGACTATAAAAAAGTATGAACAGGAAAAATTTTTCAGGAAAACATTTGGAGAAATAAAAAATAGCATTAACTTTGCACCGCTTTCGAAGAGAAAGCTTTGGAAAGATGGTAGAGTGGTCGATTACACCGGTCTTGAAAACCGGCGTGCTGAGAGGCACCGGGGGTTCGAATCCCTCTCTTTCCGCGGAATAGTCACTATAACAAACTGAAATTCAGAATGTTGTGGTGATTTTATTTTTTTCGCTCCAATTCTCACCCCTAAAGGAGCCTTTTTGTTGTGTTTATTGAGTAATTTTGGGTTATTGGTCAATAGTTTTTCGAGTTTTGTGGATTAAATTTTATCCTTTTCCTACTCTAAGTAATTAAACAAATCAATGGTTCCTGCTTCTTTTTCGACATTAAGGGATGGAACTTTCTCCACCATTCTTGTAGTGCCACTTGCTTTATCTATATAAAAATGTACGAATGCTCCAGTATAACTATGGAATACCACTTGATACTCCGATTCCGTATCTTCTCCATCTCTATAAACATAATGGAGGGATTATCTTTTGCTATGCTCCAATCGTACTCGCTGTAGCAATAGTTTCTTACTCCTTCAAAAGCAATTATATCTGTTATTTTTTCCTTTGACACGTTGGTATGGCATGAGCATAAAAAGAAAACTAATAATACGAATATGTAAATCTATTTTATATTTCATACAGATAAATTGGTATTTACGTATTATTCGTCAATTCTAAAATTGGGCAGATGAGTTAATCCACTTGATTGCTTCTTCAAATGGAAACTGGGTGTTCACATCAGGCTGGATTGGGTCTTCACAGAAGATTTCTCCAGTTCTGGCCATGTCACATGACATAGTAATCAATAGTTTGTAGCCGCTGGCGAGAGGCACTGTATAATTGGCACTGGCATAGCCTGCTGTGGGAATGCCAAAAGTCCGTACATTAGACAAACCGCGAAAACACAATAGCGTTGCTTCACCTGAACTTCCTGTCCAGTCGTCAGTCAGGATAGCAATCGGTGTGTTGCTTAAGAATTTCTTTACGCTTCCTGACGAAAGGCCATATTGACTCATCACGAAATCCAGCATAATTGGGGTTGTGCGATTGCGGCTCTTGAACTTGATGACCACACCATTGGGCAGCAGTGGCGAAACCGCTGCAATCATCGGGTACATGTTTCCACCCGAATTTCCCCTGAGGTCAAGGATGACTCCTTGTGCATCAATGTGCTCCTGGAGGAATCCCAAAACCGAGTGTATGTAAAGAGAATCGCTGACCTTCACACCACTGTGAGCAGGCAGGATGACGTGAAGGATGTTCCCTTCCAGTAGCATTACTTCTGGAGCAATTTCGACATAGGTAGTTGTATCCTTCACAGGAGGTAACAACGTGGAATGCTTTCCTCCCGCAACTGCCGCTGCCTTGATCACAGCATTGTGAGCCTGATCCATAGTCGTCATGGTCTTAGTCTCGGCAATAATGGAGTCCTTCATTGCTTTCCACTCGGGGCTATCTGCATACAATGCCTTACGGTCAAGTTGCTTGACGCAATAGCGCACAAAACCTTCTGGCGTTTTCTGGTTACCGTCGGACATCCCGCATGACGAAACAAATAAGACCAAAAGTGACAATAAAACAGGAACACAATTCATGCCCCATAAACTCCTTGACTTTTTTGAATTCCAAAAGACTATCTGACTTTCATTCGTTGCCATATATATTCT
>CAMVLL010000063.1 GCA_947168315.1 uncultured Bacteroidota bacterium
GTTTTATTTTTTAATAAACTCTACACGGCGATTTTGTGCACGTCCGGCTTCAGTTGCATTGTCAGCGACAGGTTCGTGTGAACCTTTACCTACTGCTTTTAAGTTGAAACCGTCAACGCCAAGTCCTTCCAAAGCTTTCACGATAGCCTCTGCTCGCTGTTGCGAAAGTGGATCATTAATTTTGTCGGAGCCTTGATTGTCTGTATGACCTTGAACTTCGAAGCGAGCCGTCGGGTTTTTCTTCATATAATCAGCTACCTTCATAATTTCAATCATAGATTCTTGTTTCAAGGTTGCTTTTCCTGTATCAAACAAGATATTGTTCGTGACAAACTTACCCGTCTCAGCTATAGCTTTCTCAACAACTGTCATCGACTGCTCGTTACGATCATAGAGAGTAACAGCACCTTTGGCAATTACCACGTTACGAATGAAGGTCAGATTCTCATATTCGAAAGGTACTTGGAATGACATCCAGGTTGGTTGCAAAACTCTTGGCAAGTTTATAACGCGCTTCCCATTAAAATAGACTTTCAACGCACGCTTATTAAAAGAAATAGCCACTTGATTCCAACCTTTCTTGAAATTATACTCAAAGCCAGTGTCTTTGGTATCTGTTCCATTTCCGTTATTATATGCATATTTATGATCTGATGTGTCATATACTCCATGTGTTAAACAAAAAGCGACTCCCTCACCATAATAACCTGCCCACCTAGAACGATCTGTATTACTTGCGAGTGTGAGTTTCATATCATTCAATCCAATATCGTCCTTTCCACCAGTCCAATAGTAGAATTCATATTCGATAGTGAATTCCTCTGGTAGATAGGCCCCCTCTTCCTTAATCAACGGCGTAATGACACCATTATTTGTCACCTCGATAGCCTTCACACCACCAAGAGACTTCACCTCTGCATTACCATCCAACAAATCCCATTTCGAAGGGAACTCGCCAACGGTTTCAGCAGTTATATCATCTTGAAATAGAATAACTTCACCACGCTTGAAATCTGACGAAGTTGATGTCTGAGGATCATTATCGGTATTAGCTTCTTCAAAGTCAGCATCTTTTGCTTGCTTACTGCTTTTCTTATCAGATTTCTTCCCGTCGAGAACTTCGTCCATCGCATCTTCAGTCTCACGTTCCACTTTATTCTCAACTTTTTGCTTTACCTTCTCTATTGCTTTTTTACCAAGGTTCTTGATAAACTGTGCATCCGCATTCGTAGAGAATGCGAACATAAGCATCAAAATGGTTAAAATTCTTCCTAGTTTCATAATTGTATTCTTTAAATTTAAGATGTTGCAAGTTAGATGTAACCATAAATTTCTACAATTCCCCATTTGGGGGAATTTATTACTGTAAAACACACGAAATCCAACTATTATAATAGTCTTTTTATAAAAAAGAATAACTTTGCAATATGATTAACAAACGCTTTTCCACTTGTCTTCTGCTCCTCGTATTTGGCTTTTTTCTCGGTACGCTGCAGGTAAATGCTTACATTGATCATCGTAATGTAAGAATCGACTCATTGGAAATGGTCTTACATGGCTCCAACCCGCCCAAAGGACAAGAACTGGTTGATATCTATTCGGCTTTGATGCGTGCCTATTTACCGATCAACAGTGAACGTTGCGAATACTATGCCCGGAAAGTATTACAAGAGAGTTATAAAGTAAACGGACTGGCACTCCGTCAAAGTGCATTATACAATTTAGGTTTGGTTGCTTACGGGAACGACCGTTTTGACGAGGCTCTCTCTCTCTTTAATCAGGCATTATCGGTAACGGATTCGATGAAGAATGATAAACGATACTCTGAAGAAAACATTGACGACTACTACTCACAATTGTATGGAGCCATCGGCAATCTGTATAATTTGCAAGACAAACTGCATTTGGCCATCGATTATTATCAAAAAGCACTCCCTATCTTTGAACGAAATCATTGGCTGCAAAGTCAGAGTATCCTTTATCATAATGTCGGTGAGTTATATATGTCCATGGGCAATAAAGCAGAAGCGGAACGGAACTTCCTTTCCTCCCTCCAGAAAGGAACAGAATCGAATGATTCACTGATGGTGGCGATGGCTTGTAAAGGATTATCTAAAGTTTATCTGGCATTAGACAATATTTCTAAAGCTAAAGAGAACGCTGAAAAGGCCTTTGCTTACTATCATGCACATCAGGCAGAAGACTTTGGCGATTATACTCAAGTGCTTGTATCCCTGGCACGCATTTATATGAAAGACGGAAAAGACTTTCGGAAGGCAAAAGATTATGCAAATGAGGCTCTTGGCTTTGTCAACAGAGACCTAATGTCAGAGATTCGTTTCGATATCTATGCTGTCAACTGCGAAATCGCCATGAAGGAGCATCAATGGCAGAAAGCTCTCGAATACGGACTGAACTCTATCCATGAGGACTCGTTATCTACCTATAATGATATTGGTGGTTACGTATATCTGGCACAGATCTATATGGAGCTTGGTGAGAAAGAGAAGGCCAAAAGCTATATCAATAAGATATATAACGATATGGAGCAGTTTGCTTCGTCCGACTATCAGTCGGGACTCTCACAAATGGAGGTCATTTATGAGACAAAGAAGAAAGAAGCCGACATCATCCAACTGAAAAAGGAGAAACGATGGCTTCTGACTGGTGGTATTCTGACTGCTTCCATTCTGTTATTAATTGTTCTGTTGCTATTCCTACAATGGCGAAATATCCGTATCCAAAAGAAGAACGAACTTATTAAGGCGAAGTTGGACGGTGAACTATCCGAACGAGTGCGTATTGCACGCGACTTACACGACCGATTGGGCGGATTACTCACTGCCATCAAGCAATCAGTTGGTTCCGAAAGTCAAACCACAGCACTTACCGATCAAGCCATTCAGGAAATGCGGAACGTATCTCATCATCTCCTCCCCGATTCCTTGAGCCGCTATGGTTTACGAACAGCCTTGCGGGATTTCTGCTCAACCTTCAAGAACGTTTCCTTCTCGTTCATCGGTGAAGACAAACATATTCCACACGAAGAAACCATTTACTGCGTCGTCCACGAGCTTGTCAACAATGCAGTGAAGAGTGCTGACGCCGAACATATCCGTGTTCAACTACTTTGCGAGAAAGATTATACCGCTATCAACGTCAATGATGATGGCAACGGACTATTAACCAAGGAGAAACAGGAAGGAATGGGATTACGGAATATAGAAGAAAGAATCTTTTCTCTCGGTGGAACATTCGACATCTACTCAAAACCTCAGGAAGGAACTGAGATTAATATTGAAATAAACACGAATTCATCTAAGTCTCATGAAAACGACCATACTCATAGCCGATGACCATCAGGTCGTTGCAGAAGGCATCGCTCAAATTATCGAAAAAAATAGCATAGCCGAAGTGAAAGCCATCACCCATACATTGGATGAAACTGTTCTTAAAGTGAAGCTTTTACAACCCGACATTCTGTTACTCGATATCAGTATGCCCGATGGTGACGGTATTGAAGCCATTCCTTTAATAACAAAAGCTTGTCCGTCAATCCGCATTATCATGCTGACGTACTTTGCTGAAGCGGCCGTCATCCAACGATCAATGGAAAATGGAGCATGGGGATACCTGCTCAAAAGCACGAATACCGAGGAATTACTGTTGGGTATTCAAACCGTTGCAGAAGGAGAACATTACATCTGTGAGGAGGCTAAGACTATTTCAGCGTCAAGCAAGGAGACCTTGCCGACGCTGACTATAAGAGAACGTGAGATTCTTCGACTGGTTGTCGAAGGTTACACGATGAAAGAGATCGCATCCAAGCTATATCTGAGTTTCGAGACGGTACACAGTTACATGAAATACATACGACAGAAGTTGGGTTGCAACAATGTCGCATCACTGGTCCGTACCGCCATTGAGAAACATCTGATCAACTGATAATCTTATTCCTTAATATTAAATGAATGGACGTACGGATTCTCTCTAGTAGCTGGAGTCCATGCACCATCTTTCTTTCCATTCGGATTCCCATACTTGGCAAAGTTAGTCCAAGCATCGACCATCTCATCCGATAAACGGAAGTCTGCTTCCGTAAATGGACGCCAACTTCTACCTAACGTGTGGAAAACGAACCACAACTCACTGCTATGGAATGCTCCCTTCAAACAAGGACGACCGTCATCCGGCAATTTACGATCGAATAAATAACAATATGTCGGCATATGTGAGACAGAATCGCGGACAGCTGCAAAATTCAAAATCGGCTTACTCATATCACCCATATCATCGGCTGTATATCCAATCATATATGGAATGTTAGCAATCGTTCCTGAATAAGTAGCCTCCTCGAAACTTTGTTTCAGAACAACACCATCTTGATGTGGTGCAAAGGAAATGCCTCTACCCCAACCGAGTTTTCCCATAGCCTTATACAAAGTATCC
Organism: uncultured Bacteroidota bacterium; assembly: GCA_947168315.1. Taxonomy (GTDB): domain Bacteria; phylum Bacteroidota; class Bacteroidia; order Bacteroidales; family Bacteroidaceae; genus Phocaeicola. The sequence goes on from CAMVLL010000063.1 coordinate 4,450, forward strand.
GCTGGTAAAGCACGAAGTGCGGCTAAAGTAGTCAGTCCCATACCGTCTAGCTTTTCTTTCATCGCTGCATCCAATTCCGTTTGTGACTTTGCATCGGTCGAAATAAGGTCGGAAAGTCCACCACCACTTTGAATAATTGCTCTTGCTATCAAATCTTTGCTCATCGGTGAAAGGCAAAGGTTACGAATGCTCGCTCCACCTGCACTCTGACCAAAGACTGTTATATTCTCCGGATCTCCACCAAAGGACTCTATATTCTTTCTTATACATTTCAATGCAGCAATCTGATCAAGCAATCCATAGTTACCTGAAACGCCATCTGGGTCTTCTGCCGATAATTCAGGATAATTCAGGAATCCAAAACCGGACAAACGGTAGTTAATGGTCACTAATATCACATCACGTTGAGCCCATGCGACACCATCCATCTCCGTTTCAAAACCCCAACCGCCGGAATAAGCACCACCGTGTACCCACATGGCAACAGGCAATTTCTTTTCCGGTTTTCCTGGTGCGCCCGCAGGTGCCCATACATTCAGGTATAAACAATCCTCAGAATACTTTGGATCATTGTTGAGAAAATGAAATTCTGTTCCATAGTTTCCGTCTTTGGGATTACGTATCCGCTGCATGGCAGCATCACTGAAGGTATCGGCAATCATTAACGTATCCCAAGCCTTCACCGGTTGAGGACGCTTCCAACGTAAATCACCAACTGGAGGCGCGGCATAAGGAACACCACGATAAACAATCACATTCGCAGAGTCCAAAACAACACCTTGTACCTGTCCTCCTTCAATGGAAAGAATAGGATTTTCAATTCTCGAGTTCTGATTAAGGCTACATCCAGTCAATAAAAGAACAGCACCACATAAAAAAGTACGAATCTTCATAATTATCTTTGATATTGTTTTTGATTATCAATTCCATACAAAGTTAGTTTTTTCGAGCTGAAAACTAAACTTTCAACTAATATTTATGAAATTAAATTATAATTTTGTGAACTTAAATATTTAAGCATAGCGACGTTCATCTTCTTGAAAGAAATCGTCGGATTTAAGAAGGTCAAACATGAGTAATGATATCATCATCAAGGGAGCAAGGGAGAATAATCTGAAGAATATCTCTTTAAAGATACCGAAATATCAGATTACCGTTTTCACAGGTGTGTCAGGCTCGGGCAAGAGTTCGCTCGTACTCGACACTATCGCTGCCAAGTCGCGTCGTGAACTGAACGACACCTTCCCCACTTTTGTACAACAATATCTTCCAAAATACGGTCGTCCCCACGTAGATGCGATTGAACATCTGCCTATCGCTATTGTCATCGACCAAAAGAAACCTGCCAATAACTCACGTTCGACAGTCGGTACATATACAGATATTTACGCATTAATACGTCTGCTCTTTTCAAGAGTCGGGAAACCATTCGTTGGTTACTCAGAATCTTTCAGTTTTAACCATCCGGAAGGCAGTTGTCCCCGTTGTTCGGGCTTGGGTGAGATACGCGAGCTCGACATTCATAAGTTAGTCGATTTCGATAAGAGCCTCAACGATGAAGATACCATTCATTATATTGCCTTTCATAAAGGTGGTTGGCGTTGGATACGCTACGCTCACAGCGGTTTGTTCGATTTGGATAAGAAGATACGCGACTATTCTCCTGAGGAACTCGACCTCTTCTTGAACAGTCCACAGATAAGGCTGAAGAATCCTCCATCCAACTGGCCCAAAACGGCTAAATACGAAGGTTTGATTCCACGTATGTACCGAAGTATCATCAATTCGGAAGAGGGTTTGTTGCATAGTGCGGTCCTTAACCCGATGTTAACGATGGGTACTTGCCCAGATTGTAAGGGCACCCGCCTCAATCCGAAGATTCTTTCGTGTAAGATTGAAGGCAAAAACATTGCGGAGGTATGTGCTTTGTCGATTACCAAGCTGAATGCTTGGATCCGTTCGCTCACCGATCCGCTTGCCGTCGATCTGAAAGCCGCCATCGGTGCTCGTCTTACCGCTCTGGAGGAGATCGGTTTAGGCTATCTGAGTCTCGATCGTGCCGTTGGAACACTCTCTGGTGGTGAGGCTCAACGTTGTAAAATCGCAAAATATATCAATTCGTCCCTATCGGATGTGCTTTATATCTTGGATGAGCCCAGCACAGGCTTGCACGACCATGATATCGAACTGATGAAACACTCTGTTAAACGGCTACGTGACCATGGGAACACGGTATTGCTGGTCGAACATCACAAGGAAATGATCCGAATTGCCGACCATATTGTCGATATGGGACCAGGTCCGGGTATCGATGGTGGTAATATTGTGTTCGAAGGAGATTATGAAGCCCTATTGAAAAGCAATACGTGGACAGGCAAAATGTTAGGAATGACAGGCTCATTCAAGAACAATCCACGTCCAACCAATGACACGTTTGCCATCAGAAACGCCTGTCTACACAACCTGAAATCCATAAACCTCGACTTACCACTGAATATCTTTGGTGTGATATGCGGTGTGGCTGGCTCCGGAAAGAGTTCCTTGATGGAATATTTCCGAAAAACCTACCCTCGTCCCGAGGAAATTATCTATATCAGTCAGAAAAATATCGGTGTCAGCCTTCGTTCTACGCCTGCAACTTATATGGAGGTGGCCGGTGATATCCGTAAACGATTCGCCAAAGCCTACAAGATGAAAGAGGAATACTTTACTTTCAACGGCAAAGGCGGTTGTCCGGTATGCGGAGGAAAGGGCGTGATCGTCTCAGAAATGGCATTTATGGACAGTATAGAAACCGTTTGCGACGCATGTAACGGTTTACGATACTCGCCAGAGGCATTAGGATATACGATTACCAGTGATCAAACAGGTGAAACGCTGAATATCGCACAAGTAATGGACTTATCCGTCCGCTTGGCCAGCGCATTTTTCAGAGGAAGCATTATCGAAGAAAAACTGCGCCCGATGATGGACGTCGGACTTGGTTATATTCACTTGAATCAAGCCCTTTCTACCCTCTCGGGAGGAGAATTGCAACGACTGAAAATGGCATCATACCTTGGTGAGAAAGGAAAAATTTTCATCATCGACGAACCAACCGACGGACTTCATCTTAAAGATGTACAGAATATTATCTCTCTTTTCGAGAAGATGGTGGAAGAAGGTAACTCCGTTTATGTGATCGAGCATAACACTGACGTTATTAAGGCTGCTGATTACGTTATCGAACTTGGTCCAGGAGCCGGAGAGAATGGTGGAACAATCCTGTTTACAGGCACATCCAAGGAACTAAAGCTGTGCAAAGATTCTATAACTGCAGCCTATTTGTAACAGATTATAATAACAAAAAAGGTAAGCCAAACTCAAAAACTCGAGTTTTAAATTCATTCATCGAATATTTCTTTTCAATCATCGAGTTTTTCACCCCCAAAAACTGAGTTTTTGAGCACGAAATTCAAGTTTCTGAAACAAAAAATCGAGTTTTTGAAGAGGGGGTATTTCGTTACGGAGAAAAAGTATGTCGTTTATAATTCAATTATAATTGAAATAGTTCCGGCCTTAGCAAAAAAGCGTGAAGAAAATTGAAGATGTTTCCCGTTAAGAACGAGGCCTCGTTCAAGCGAGCGAAGCGAGGGCGTTTGGCTCGTTTAGGGAAACATGCTTCGATTTTTAGTTTTTTTGCGACAGCCGGCGAGTTTATTTCATGAATCTCGGCTGCACTCAACAACGTTCAAGCAAGCTTGACGTTATTTCATTTGCACGAGATTTCTTCTTTGGTTCGGTTTCTTCTTTGCTCGTGCAAAGAAGAAATGAACAAGATTGTCACGAATTTGAATCGTTAATGACTCGTTTTATTTTCCAACCAATGGCCGACATAAGAATAGACATTAGCGGACTCACATAATTAAAGACACAATAAGGAAGATAAGCCCACGTAGAGACCCCTAAGACCGTTGACTGCGTCATACCACACGTATTCCAAGGAATCAAAACCGAAGTAACAGTCGCAGCATCCTCAGTCGTACGACTCAAGAGACGAGATTCGTAACCTTCTTTACGGTAAACTTCCTTAAACATATCCGCCGCAAGAATAATCGAAATAAACTGATCGCCTGTCGTCACATTCAAAAAAATACCCGTTCCTACGGTAGATGATACCAGACTGACACGTGTGCGGACAAATCGAAGGATCACATTGGTAATACTCTCGATCATTCGACTGGCAACCATCACACTTCCGAAACACATCGAACAGAGAATCAACCAGATTGTATTCAACATACCAGCCATTCCACTTGTCGAGACTAACTCATTCAAAGCAGCATCACCCGTTTCAACAGAAGTAGAGCCGAAAAAAGTGATTGCCAAGCCTTTTATCATAGCAGTGACATTCGACATCCCTTCGGTTGCTCCAGCTACCTCTTTTAAGATATCAGGTTGAAGGATCAATGCCAACATACCTGCCAATAATGAAGAGATAAACAAGGTGATAAGAGACGGCACTTTCTTCGCAATCATCACTCCTGTCACAATAGGAACAAGCAATGTCCACAAGGAAATATTAAACGTATTCGCCAGTCCTTCAGTGTATTGTGAGATTTGTAAGGCCGAATTACTCTCCAGACCTAAGCCAGCGAAGAAAAATACGAGCAATGCGATTGTCATCGACGGTATGGTGGTGTAAAACATATACCGTATATGTACGAAAAGATCTGTATTTGTCGAAGATGATGCCAAGATGGTCGTATCACTTAACGGCGACATCTTATCTCCGAAGTATGCCCCCGAGATTATCGCACCCGCTACCCAAGCTTCGGAGATGCCTAATGCGTGAGCGATACCGAGCAAGGCCACGCCTATCGTAGCAATCGTCGTCCATGAACTGCCAGAAACCAACGACACTAAGGAACAAATAATGCATGCTGTAAAAAGAAAGAACGTTGGCGACATGATTTGTACACCATAATAAATCAATGTTGGCACGACACCGCTAATCATCCACGAGCCAGAAATCATGCCGACAGTCAATAAAATATACAAGGTGACAGAAACGCCGCCTACTGTCTTCATGATTTGCTTTTCAAAACTCTGCCAAGGAGTCTTGTATCCCCACATCGAGATGCATACGCACACACCACATGAAATCAATAATGCGATCTGGCTGGCACCTGAAAGAGCATCCTCTCCAAAAATTGAAATGATAACAGAAAGTAAAGCGATCAAAACAACCAAAGGAATGATTGCTATCAGCGGATGAGGGATTCTATTTGACATGTGAGTAAATTAATTTGAACCAAATAATCGGTATTTGATCTGTCTTCCTATACAAATTTGCTTGCAAAAATAAACAAAGTCTGCATATTTTCCTACAAAAGTATAAAATATTCATCTTAAAATGCATAACATTGCATAAACTTCCAAACAGAAAACAATACAATTGATAATAAAAAATCCCGAATGTATGTTACATTCGGGATCGTCGTCTATGAAACTCTCATGGTTAATCGTAATCTTCGCTTACGTCAACCTTTTCTTTTAATGCCTCAACATCCTTGTTGATTTTTTCAATAACTTCTTCCTTGACATCTGCAGCTTTTTCCTTTGCTTTTTCTACAAATTCGCAAACATCATCCTGCAAATCCTCAAGTTTACGTCTCATATCTCTTCTCCATCTACGACCTTTTCTTGTCATGGAGAGCACGCCTAAAGCACCACCTACCATGGTACCCAGTGCCATTCCTAAAAGAAAGTTACCTTTGCTCATTTGTTTATTAGTTTTTAGATTAAACTTCGTTGGTGTAAAAGTAACAAATCTTCTTATTATTTCCAATAATTAGTTCAGGTTTTGAAACTATTTATGTTTTTTTTGTGTAAATTCGCCTTATAATAAAATCAAAAAATATGAAATTATTGAATTATGGCATTGTCCGCAGTTTGTGTGCACTGATCGTAGGTATCCTACTGATTGTTTTTCCGACTGATGTTCCCAAGTATTTGGTAATGGCGATTGGCTGTCTGTTCATTATCCCAGGATTGATAGCTCTGTTTATCGAGTATTCCCGTAAGGAAAAATCACCATGGGGAAGCACTGTTTCCAGCATCGGAAGTATATTATTCGGATTCTGGCTTATCCTGATGCCCAATTTCTTTGTACGAATCTTCATTTACGTGCTTGGCGCTATCCTCGTTTTAGCCGGAGTTCATCAGATTTCGAGATTCTCCATGATGCGAGACTATACCAAAGTCCCTGTAGGTTTTTACATTTTCCCAGTTCTTATCTTATTAGCTGGTCTGGTAGTCCTGGCAAATCCGTTTGAGACAACGAGGATTGCGAACATCATCCTTGGTGTCAGCGCTATCATCTATGCCATCATCGACATAATCCGTATCATTAAGTTCCATAAGGTTATCGAAAAGATGGAAAAACCTGTCGTCGACGTAGAAGCGGAGGAGGTTGTTGAGGAATTGCCTGCCCCAACCGAGACGGTTGAGGAAGTAAAGACCGAAGAAGTAGAAGAAAACGAAACAAACATTGATTAAGATATGAAAAAGAAAATTTTAGCTATTTGTATTCTGGCGTTGATAGCCGTAATCGGTTATATCGTGTTTGTAAACACGCAAAGCGGCCCGAAGGAACTGAACTACTGGGCATCTGGAAATGATGTTCAAGTAAACAAGGATATCGAAGTAAATGCAAACGAGAGTTGGACAGCCAAAGGTGATTTCGTAAACTTTGACTTAAAAGGACAAGCCTTTTTGGAAGAAAATGCTGAAGCATCCCTCACCTTCCACAAAGGATACGAGATTTTATTCCATAACGGCAAAATCGATGGCTCAAGAAAAACGGGTAGTTTGTCTAGCGTACGTAACTTATACCGCTCTTTAGCCGACGATAACGAGTGGTTCGACTTTGAGATCGCTGTCCGTGGCAAGAATATTGCCGTCAGCATCAAAGGAACAGATGTGGTTTGCTATACGGAACCGGAGAATCCTTTCCGTATTGAGGAACATAAGAACCAAGTTCTCAGTCACGGTCCTATCACCTTGAATGGTAAAAAAGGAAAAGTGTCGTTCCGAAACATGGTTATCTTACCTCTAGGTAAGGATGTTGTTAACCCGAACGATACGATGCCGACCATCGACGAACAAACTGATGACATTATCCGCCTGCAACAGCAGGATTTCCCTGTAATCGACTATCATGTTCACCTCAAAGGAGGTCTGACAAAGGAACAAGCTCATGCAATGTCGATGAACTACGGTATAAACTACGGTGTTGCACCGAATGCTGGCGAAGGTGGTGTCGGACGAATGTTGGCTAACGATGAAGAAGTGTATGCTTATTATAAAGAAGTAAAGCCTCTGCCGTTCCTTTGCGGTGTACAGGGTGAAGGACGTCGTTGGTCTACTCAATTCTCTCAAGAAGCACTGGGAATCTTCGACTATTTGTTTACCGATGCCATGACAATCGTTGACCATAAAGGACGCATCTCTCGTATTTATCGTCCGGAAGAAGTATTTCTGGATGGAACGACGAATGATAAATATATGGATTTGATCGTCGACCAAACAATTAAAATCCTTACTAATGAGCCGGCCGACATTTACGCTAATCCTACATTTATTCCTCAAGCTATGAACGATGAGTATGATAAGTTGTGGACCGATGAGCGTGTGGATAAAGTGCTGGATGTCCTTGAGAAATACCAGATCGCTTTGGAAATCAACCCAAGATATAAGATTCCAAGCTACGATATCGTGAAGAAGGCAAAGGCTCGCGGTCTTAAGTTCACATTTGGTACCAATAACGTAGATGCTAACTTTGGTAAATTGGAGTACGCTATTGGAGCAATCAAAGAATGTGGTATTACTAAAGATGATTTGTGGTTCCCTACCATGAGTATTCGCGCTACTCGACCAGTTGTTGACTATAACCACTTTGGAAATAAGAAATAAGATGAATAAATGGTTTTTATCCCTTATCGGATTACTGGGCATTAGCTTTGGATCATGCAGTCAAACACCCTTCAAATCGGTAGATACTGACGAATTCAAAAAGATTATTGCACAGGAAAACGTACAATTAGTGGACGTTCGTACAGAGCAAGAGTTCATTGAAGGACATATTGCCAATGCCATGAACATAGATGTCAAGCAAGACAACTTCATGGAACAGGCAAAAGAAGTGCTGAATCCTGAAAAAGTCGTTGCCGTTTATTGCAGAAGCGGTAGAAGAAGCGCAGATGCAGCCACTCGCTTAACAAATGAAGGATTTCAGGTAGTCGATTTGAAAGGCGGAATCATTGCTTGGACAAATAAATATGGCGATACAGAGTTGGAAAAATCCGACAGTAACGGCTATATTGTCTTCGATGGACAACAAGCTCCTGATTTCACAGTCAAACTGACCGACGGGAAAAGCGTTACACTGAGTGAACAACGAGGAAAAGTTGTCATGCTTCAGTTCACCGCCAGCTGGTGTGGCGTTTGTCGACAAGAAATGCCACATATCGAAAGCGATATCTGGCAGGCACATAAAGATAATCCCGATTTTGTTCTCATCGGCATCGACCGAGACGAGCCACTTGAAACAGTTTTGAAGTTTGGAGAAAGCACAGGTATCACCTATCCTCTTGGTCTTGACCCTGGAGCCGACATATATGCTAAGTATGCGGTTCGGGAATCGGGTATCACCCGTAATGTTTTGATCGACCGAGAAGGAAAAATCATCCAACGAACCCGTCTGTACGACGAAAAAGAATTTAAATCACTCGTCGAAAGAATCAATAACGAGCTGAATAAATAAACAGAAAAAGAGGAGAGACCAAACATCTCTCCTCTTTTATTAAGCCGTATAAAAACATTACAGAGTTCACTCTCGCTTGAGGAACTCTGTAATTACAACACAAAAACTAAACTAGACTTAACTAAACTATTCTATAAATCTAAATCATAAGATTTAGGAAACCACTGTGCTTCACAGCAGCATGATTTCAATTGCAAATATACAATGTTTTTTTAATCATGCAAAATATTTAATAGAAATTTATCGCTTTAAATCCATTTTTCTTCATTTTTTATACAAAGGCGTTTTGACAATAAGTCATATTTCCATCAAAAGAACTCAAATTAGTATAGATTCATGAACCACTAATATTGATTACATATTTATATCAAAAACACAGAATTAGTGACAGTTTATAAACATTTTTTCAAAAAAAATCTTATTTTTCTTTTGTTATATCAAATTCATCTATATATTTGCATCAACAAATTTAGGGAAATGAAAACATTATTCGTAAATAATAATTGGTGGCGCCACTTACTACTCACAAAGTCGTAAGAGGATATACCATTGTTTACGTATTAAGAGATATTTAATCACAAAGGGTCTGTCGAACTTACGACAGGCCCTTTTTCGTTTGGTATATTAATTACATTATTCAATGAAAACATATTTAGTTAATCAAGAAGGTTATTATGGTGACTTCGGTGGCGCATACGTTCCGGAGATTCTTCACCAGTGTGTTGAGGATTTAAAAGTGAATTACTTGAAAGTTCTGGAAAGTAAGGAGTTTAAGCAAGAGTTCGAACAGTTATTGAAGGATTATGTGGGACGACCATCCCCACTCTATTTGGCACAACGACTCAGTCATCGATATGGTTGTAAAATTTATCTGAAAAGAGAAGACTTGAACCACACAGGTGCTCATAAGATTAACAATGCCATCGGACAGGTTTTACTGGCTCGGAGGATGGGAAAGACACATATCATCGCCGAAACAGGTGCCGGACAACACGGAGTTGCCACCGCAACAGTCTGTGCATTGATGAATATGCCTTGCACTGTCTTTATGGGGAAGACAGACGTGGAACGACAACGAATAAATGTGGAAAAAATGAAAATGCTCGGGGCTAAAGTAGAACCTGTCACCTCAGGAAATATGACATTAAAGGACGCAACAAACGAGGCTATTCGATATTGGGTATCTCATCCTGAAGATACGTACTACGTTATTGGTTCAACTGTCGGCCCACATCCTTATCCCGACATGGTTGCTCGCCTGCAATCAGTGATCAGTAAGGAAATAAAAGCACAACTACTCGAGCAGGAAGGACGTGATTATCCTGATTACTTGATGGCTTGTGTGGGCGGTGGAAGCAATGCAGCCGGCACCATCTATCATTATATTAACGATGAACGGGTACAAATCGTATTGAGTGAAGCCGGTGGTAAAGGTATTGAGACCGGATTGTCGGCTGCGACTATCCAACTGGGGAAAATGGGAATTATTCATGGCTCCAAGACGTTAGTAATCCAGAACGAAGACGGACAAATAGAAGAACCGTATTCTATCTCTGCCGGTCTTGACTACCCAGGAATCGGTCCGATGCATGCAAACCTCGCTCAGCAGAAACGCGCGCTCGTAATGGCCATCAACGATGACGAAGCATTGCGTGCTGCATACGAACTAACGCAACTAGAAGGTATCATTCCTGCATTGGAATCAGCCCATGCCTTAGGTGCTTTACCTAAGATGAAATTCAAATCTACCGACATTGTTGTCCTAACTGTTTCGGGACGAGGAGATAAAGATATTGAGACTTATTTAAAATATTTCGCAACATATAAACAATAATACATCACATGAAAACATTTCATTTTAAAACAAGATCAAAAACGGTGTTAGGCGATTTGCATACACCAGTAAGCACGTACCTGAAGTTGCGTGATTTGTTCCCACAAAGTGCATTAATGGAAAGTTCCGACTACCACGGAGCAGAGAATAATCGGTCATTTATAGGACTTAATCCTATTGCTTCATTCGCTGTCGGACATAACGAGGTAACTTTTTCGTTCCCTGACCATAGCGTAGAGACAAACTTAATCTCTGATTCCTATAAGGTGGAGGATGCTTTAACGGAATTTCTTACTCGATTTAACGTTACTGGAGACTACAATCATTACTTTGGGCTGTACGGTTATACGTCATCCAACTCGGTAAGATACTTCGAACACATCGATATAAAGGACAGTACCG
>CAMVLL010000064.1 GCA_947168315.1 uncultured Bacteroidota bacterium
ACTGCTTTCTCAGCACATGTGCCGACGTAGGCAACATACCACATTTTTTGAGAATCCTGTATTGTTGAATCGCTGCCACAGGGCATGCCTCCGGCCTCGCTTGTGACATTCACAGGCTTACTCTCTTGCATATTTTCCCTATCACAAGACATAGTTCAAAATGATGCATTTTGTACGAAAATTCGCTTTCACGTCTTTGTAGACGTTGGAAATTGCGTTACAAAGTTACGAAAAAGAACGCAAATATACGAAAATAAGGTAAAAAGAAAATATTATAATTAATAATACTTGAACTATAAATCCATCAGAAATATGTTGATTGTTCTTAATCGATTGAATAATAACATGTTATAAGACATTCTGTGTTTACATTGACATATAAAAAAGGGAACTGAGTTATATATTCAGTTCCCGTAAGCCAAGCATTTTAAATACTTTTCTGCTGGATAATAGATTCTAATTAATCATTTATATTTCATTTCACACACTGGGACATCGAAATACATGGTTGCTTCATCTTCGGTGCTGAAAGGTTTCCATGAAGGAAGTCCCTCTGCATTTGGATTACCGGTACGAGCAAAATTGATAAGGGCACTGCTCATCTTATCGCCTAACTTCAATCCTTCCTCTGTAGCTCCTGTCATCTGAGCGCTCTTGAGCACATTGTTAAAGAAGAAAGGAATGTCAGAATTATGACATGCATGATTAATTCCGTCCAAAGTCGGGACTTGATAACAGAAACGGTAAACATAAACTGGAGCACCTCCGTCAGCAATACGAATGTTGGATTGTCGAATCACATTTGGGCGTACACGTTCGTCAATATCTGGGGATGAGAACTCATTTAGTGTAGAGCCAATCAACAAAGGGATGTTGTTTGAAATCTTCTCCGTGCCGTTCTCAAACACACCTGGCATGATGTTACCATCGTTAACTGGGCCCCATCTGATACGTCCATTTCGTCCTTTTCCAACATTCTTCTCTGCCACCTCACTAATGGCTTTGTTTGCAGCCTCCAAGAGCTGCTCGTAAGGTATGGTTTGAATCTGATCAATAGTTTGTTGGTTCAAACCTAATAGTTCTGCTGATTGTTTTCCAACTTGCTGAGCCAATTCTTGTGGTGTACTTCCAATAGAAGAGCCGCTCATAATCATGGCTCGATGGAACAAACCTTTAGCTGAAGGCATACACAACAGTGTAGATACTTTTCCTCCACCTCCAGACTGCCCGAAGATTGTCACACAGTTAGGATCTCCGCCAAAATAGGCGATATTCTCTTTTACCCATTGAAGAGCTGCTACAATATCGGTCATTCCTAAGTTAGCAGACTCTTTATATTTCGAGCCAAATCCAGATAGGTCAAGAAAACCGAGTACGTTCAAACGATGGTTGATAGTTACAACCACCACATCTCCTTTATCTGCTAAGTTTCGTCCGTCATATCCCGGATGTTCTTGTCCGTTGCCGGTATTATAACCTCCTCCATGGAGCCAAAAGAGTACAGGACGTTTCTTACCGTCATTCAACCCTTTTGTCCAAATATTCAGGCGTAAACAATCTTCATCTTGGAAGCCGTCGTTCCATTGGTAGAAAAAAGCGGTTTGGTCATTTCGCCATCCGTTATTCTTAGGCTGTGGACAAACCGGTCCCCAATGGCGAGAGGAACGAATACCTTCCCATGCGTCCGGACGAACGGCTGGCTGGAAACGTTCTGCTTTAGCATAAGGAATACCTTTATAAGTATACACATCTCGGTCGATATATCCCGCTACTTTCCCGTAATTAGTTTGGGCTGTTGTAGCCTTTGTGGAACTGTCGAATACTTGTGCATTCAACAACATAGGCACGAAAAGTGCCATTAGAATCATCTTTGTTTTCATCATGATACAGAATAAGTTATGATATAAAAATGCCTTTCTACAAAAATAAAATGTTCAAGTAAATTTTGCAAACATTTTTCGTTAATTGATTTGTTCTTTTTGATGAATAATTAAACCCAGAGTTATGTAATGTGTTTCAACTTTTTTTTGAAGTCTCATCGTTTTTCTTTATTTTTATGGACTAAAAAGAAATGGTAAAGTTATTAATATTATGGATAGTTTCAGAAATATCTTTTTATTTATGTGCCTGACCTTATTTTGGGCAGGTAGTATGAATGCTCAAAATAATAATCAGATGGAAAAGAAAACGCGTAGTGAAGTGTTTATGTATGAGAAGGATCTACCATGGGAGCCCGCTGGAGAGAATGTGACTCGTCAGATATTGGGATATGATGGCCAGATCACAATGGTAAAGGTAAAGTTTGAGAAAGGCAGTGTAGGAACTCTTCACAAACACTACCATACTCAGGTTTCCTATGTAGTCAGCGGTAAATTTGAGTTTACTATAGACGGGAAGACAAAAATTGTATCTGCTGGTGATGCTCTGTATATGGAGCCTGATGTATTACATGGTTGTGTTTGTTTGGAAGCTGGTGTTCTTATTGATTGTTTCACGCCAATGCGGGCTGATTATATACCAAAGAAATAATAAAGTTATGAATCGTATTGTTTTATTGATCTTTCAGTGTTTGTTTTGTGTGAACATAGTGGCACAGTCCTTAAATCATGGATATAAGAATCCTGTAATTCCAGGCTTTCATCCTGATCCAAGTGTATGTCGTGTTGGAAATGACTATTATCTAGTTAATAGTTCTTTTCAGTATTTCCCGGGTGTACCTATCTTCCATAGTAGGGATCTGATTCATTGGGAGCAGATAGGCAATTGTCTGACCCGCGATTCTCAAGTTGATTTATATGCTGCCGATCCAAGTTCGGGCATTTCTGCTCCAACAATCCGATATCATGAAGGCGTTTTTTATATGGTAACGACAAGTATTTCGGAGATTAGGAAGCCCCATAAACAGGGTGAAGGTGAAAAGGTTAAAAGAAACTTTATCGTTTATACAACAGATCCTGCAGGAGAATGGTCAGATCCTGTTTGGTTAGATCAAGGTGGCATTGATCCTTCACTCTTCTTTGAGAATGGGAAATGTTATTTTGCCAGCAATCCGAACGATCAAATTGTACTATGCGAAATCAATCCTAAGACGGGAGAACAACTTACGCCGGGCAAGATTATATGGGAAGGTACGGGTGGACGTTATCCGGAAGGTCCACATATATACAAGAAGGATGGATGGTATTATCTGCTTTGTGCCGAAGGTGGAACGGAGTACGGACATAAGGTGACGATTGCTCGTAGTCGCTATATTGATGGCCCATATTTGGGAGATCCGTCGAACCCGATTTTAACTCATATCAATCACAATGGTGCATTAAATCCGATACAAGGTACGGGGCATGCCGACATGGTGGAGGCTTCAGATGGTTCTTGGTGGATGGTAGCATTGGCTTTCCGACCACAGGTGAGGATGCATCATTTGTTAGGCCGGGAAACATTCTTGATGCCTGTCCGTTGGGATAAGAATGCTTGGCCTGTTGTAAATGGCGATGGAACGGTCAGTTTAGATATGGATGTTCCGACGTTACCTCAGAAAGGAACAGCTGCGAAACCTATTCGTACAACATTCGATAAAGGAGAATTGACCCCCGAATGGTTATATATCAGCAATCCGCAAAGAACAAACTACGCTTTTTCTCATGGGAAGTTGGAACTTCAGACTTCAGATATCACGTTAGATGATGGAGTGAACTCTCCGACATTCCTTGGCCGTCGGCAAGAGCACTTCAATTTTATTGCTACAACACAATTACACTTGGGCAATGCTGTTGAGGGTGATGAGGCTGGCCTTACCACATATATGAGCCCGGAAGGGCATTACGAGATAGCATTGCAACAGAAAGCAGATGGGAAACGAGCGATTATTCTACGATATCGATTAGAGGAACTGAGATACATAGCAAAAGAAGTTCCGGTTCAAACAGATGAAGTAACCTTGCGTGTTGAAGGTACTCCTGCATTTTACGAGTTCAGTTATTCAGAGGATGGGAAGCACTTTACTAAGTTGGGAAAGATGAATACAGAGTTCCTTAGCAGTGAGACTCTGGGTGGATTTACTGGCATTATATTAGGTATGTATGCTTATGGAGGACCAAGGACAAAAACGAAGGCTGCCTTCAGCTATTTCGATTACGAACCGAAAGAATAAGGATAATAAAATCGAGCCTCAACGAGGCTCGATTTTTCTTTATTTATCATATAAATATTTCTTTGTCAGCCAACGACGAACGGGCAAGTCATAGAACTTCATACAAAGCCAAGCTAAAACAAGGCATCCGATAACTAGTGCGATAGCTTCTGGCCATGTTTCCTTGATAGTCAGCACAGAGCTTTCTCCATTGAATCCGATATAAGCATAGAAGAGATACATGAATGGATAATGAATTGTATAAAGAGGATAGGAAAGGTCACCGACAAATCGACAAACATCGGTGGTTTGTTTCCCAATCTTCAACTCTGATGCACCCATCCACACTAATGCTGGAAAAATGAACAATACACAGAATGCATCGTATGCTCCAGTTAACCATGGGATACCCTCTGTGCTGACTATTGGGAGGAGGGCTATTACAACTAGAATCAATCCACATTTCCAAAAAGCTCCTTTAATTTGCATAGGTCTAAAGACACGTGCCATGAACATGCCTATTGAATATGGGAACAGCATACGGATAAGTCCACCCCAGAATCCGTAATCTGCTAAGGTCCAACCTATACCCAACTGGCCTTGACTGATGGAGATATATGCCAACAGAACCCCTGAAACAACAGCAATGCAGCCTAATATCTTTGTACTGATCTTGCGGAGAAATAGTGCATACAGGATGTTGCCTATATACTCAAAGAAAAGTGACCAATAAGGTCCATTGACAGGAAACATTTCAGAGTTGCCTCGTATCTCGGTTGGCAAGCCTGCTGCCGAAGGTATCATAAACATGGTGCTAAGCATAGCAAGCATCACTAAACTTAGGCCGACAGAACTGCCATCCCATTTCACGCTCCCTTGAATGAGGAAGGTGATGACACCGATAATACATCCCATAATAACCATTGGATGTAATCGAATAAGACGTCGTCGAAAGAATCCTCCCGTAGTCATCTTGTCCCATCGATTGTCATAAGCATAGCCAATGACAAATCCGGAAAGCACGAAAAAGAAATCGACTGTAAGGTATCCATGCGGAAGTGGGGTAGAACTAAAACATTCGAACACATGATAGATAATGACGATAAAAGCAGCAACTCCACGTAAACCGTCCAAAATTTCATAATGGGGCTTTGTATCCTTGTAAGCAGCTGCTGAAATGCTTCCTGTTGACATAGATTGTGTAATTAATTCTTTCATTTTGATTTACAAAAATAGATGTTCGTTTTGAATATGACAATAGGGTTTGTTTAAAAACTTGATGAACAATCATCCATTTCTTAATAAAAGATCTGAAATGATGTTTGTCAACGTGTTAATCGCTGAGAATTGAATGATATCAGGTCATGAAGAGAACACCTTCGAGCCAAAAATAATCTTGTGTTTTTTGCATAATCTCTCATATCTTTGTTGTATCTTTG
This sequence comes from uncultured Bacteroidota bacterium, assembly GCA_947168315.1. GTDB lineage: Bacteria > Bacteroidota > Bacteroidia > Bacteroidales > Bacteroidaceae > Phocaeicola. The sequence continues at coordinate 5,569 of CAMVLL010000064.1, forward strand.
TTAATAAATGAATGAAGAAATGAGAAAGAATATTGCTTTATTTGTAGGATTACTGGGCGTTCTTACTGTATCTGCCCAATCCATAGACTATACGAAGGGGTTAAGTATATGGTTCGACCAACCGAATGGGCTGGAAGGACGAGCTTCGTGGTATAACCCAACAGCTGACAAGACTTGGGAAGATCGATCTCTACCAATCGGCAATGGTACGTTGGGTGGAAATGTGTTAGGATCCGTTGCGGCCGAACGTATAACTCTTAATGAAAAGACTTTGTGGACTGGAGGTCCTAATGCTGTAAGTAATCCGAGTATTTATTGGAATATTAATCAGGATGGAGTGAAGTATCTGCCAGAAATCCGGAAAGCTTTCCAAGACGGTGACCAGAAAAAAGCAGAGGCTTTGACGAAAGAACATTTCAAAGGATTGGCTAACTATTATTCTTCGAAGGAGCAGAAATCTTTCTTTGGCACCTTTACTTCATTAGGTGAATTATACATTGAAACAGGTCATAGCGAGATTGGTATGACGAATTATCAACGAGTTCTATCGTTGGATTCTGCTTTGGCTGTTGTTACCTATCAGAAAGATGATGTGCGATTTGTTCGTAAGTATTTTGCATCTTATCCAGATAGTGTAATGGTTATTCGTTATTCTGCCAGCAAGCCTGGACAACAGAATCTGGTCTTGACATATCAGCCGACACCTTATATGGAAGGTAAACCGCAGGCAAAGGATGGCCAGTTATTTTTTGACGGGACATTGAAAGATAATCACATGCATTTCGCTGTACGTATACAAGTTATTCCAAAAGGTGGAGCAATGGAGATGTTGGCTGATGGACGTGTCCAAATCAACAAGGCAGATGAAGTCACCTTCCTCATGACGGCTGATACCGATTACAAGATGAATTTCGATCCGGACCTGAACGATTCGAAGACATACGTGGGAGTAGATCCGGTAATGACTTCTCGAAAGATGTTGGAGAATGCGATGAAATATTCGGCAGATGAATTGTTCCATCGTCATATTGCAGATTATTCAACGTTATTCAACCGTGTGAAGATTCATCTGAATCCTCAATTCTCGACACCTAATCTTCCTACTTATCAACGTTTGATAAACTATCGGAAGGATCAGCCCGATTATTATTTGGAAGAGTTGTATTATCAGTTCGGTCGTTATCTCTTGATTGCCAGTTCACGTGCAGGAACGATGCCAGCACACCTTCAGGGATTATGGGCGAATGGAGTGGATGGTCCGTGGCATATGGACTATCATAACAACATTAATATCCAGATGAACTATTGGCCAGCTCCCTCAACGAACTTGAATGAGTGCTTTCAGCCACTGGTTGATTTCATAAAGTCGCAGGTAAAGGCCGGTAGTCGAGTCGCTCAATCCTATTATGGAGCGAGAGGATGGACAACTTCTATTTCGTCGAACATCTTTGGTTTTGCTTCACCCTTGAACAGTGATGAGATGATCTATAACTTATCTCCTATGGCAGGCCCTTGGTTGGCAACTCATATGTGGGATTATTATGATTATACACGAGATAAGTCGTTTTTGAAGACAACAGGATATGAGCTGATTAAATCAGCGGCTGAGTTTACTGTGGATTACCTTTGGCGACGTTCAGATGGTAGTTATACGGCAGCGCCATCCACATCTCCTGAGCATGGACCGGTAGATGAGGGCGCAACCTTCGCTCATGGGGTGGCTCGAGAAATATTGATGGATGCGATTGCTGCTGCAAAAGTCTTGAACGTCGATCAAAAAGAACAAAAACAGTGGCAAAATGTGTTGGATAACTTGGTGCCTTACCAAATTGGTCGCTATGGCCAATTGATGGAATGGTCAAAAGATATTGACGACCCTAAGGATGAGCATCGACATGTCAATCATCTGTTTGGTTTGCATCCGGGAAGAACACTTTCGCCTGTGACAACTCCAAAGTTAGCTGAGGCTGCCAAGGTTGTTCTACAACATCGCGGAGACGGCGCTACAGGATGGAGCATGGGATGGAAACTGAATCAGTGGGCTCGATTGCATGATGGTAATCATGCTTATACTTTGTATAGGAACCTGTTGAAGAATGGTACCAACAACAATCTTTGGGATGTGCACCCTCCTTTCCAAATAGATGGAAACTTTGGTGGAACAGCTGGCATCACGGAGATGTTATTGCAGAGTCACATGGGGTTTATTCATCTTTTGCCGTCGCTGCCAGACGCATGGAAAGACGGAAGTGTCGAGGGTCTGTGTGCGAGGGGAAACTTCGAGGTATCTATCTTCTGGGAGAATGGTATACTTAAGAAAGCAGAAATCTTGTCAAAATCGGGTGAGCCTTGCACCGTAATGTATGGGCAGTCCAAGATTACGTTCAAGACAAAAAAGGGAAAGACCTATATTATCACAACAGAAAATGGGACTTTGTACTATCGTTGAGAATCACGTAGAACCAGCAAACTCTCTGGTCCCATATTAAAAAGCAAATCAACAATACTGAGATTTGGAATAAAACCAAATTTTTCTTTGAATACTTGATAATAAGGAAGTGGATGAAACGAAGGATCCACTTCCTTATAGTTTTTTTTAGGATGAATCACATCACGAAAATCATCTATTTCGTTTTCGAGTTCTATTTGGTAATCAGTAGTACCTATCTTATTCGGATGGAGGTCGATTAAAGAACAGACCACGTCACACAGAGCTTCATTAAAGTCCCACAAATAGAAGTATTTTTTCTCATAAAAGCCACGGAAATCATCTGCGTAATATTCGAAGAACGGACTATTTCGGTATGCAGATTCCAATGCATTCCAGTGTACATGTCGCCAGTTCCCATGATCGGATATGCGTACATCTTTCATCAGTACTTTAGGAAACTCCTCTTTTTCAGTCGGTATTGTGAGCGAAAGTGTCCCATTGGCACCAACGATGACGCATCGGTTTCGGTAAGTCTGCTTTATATAATGGTCGTAGCGTTCTACAAGGATACGGTCAGCTGTATAAAGCTTCGTATAGTATTCTATAGGAGCGAGGTATGCAGAACTCAGTAAGACTGTTTTCATTATTGTACACGATTAAAAATACGGCCTTTTTTCGGACTGTACCAGATGAGGTTGGCTTTTCCAATCAAATGAGTTTCAGGTACCAAACCGAATAGTCGAGAGTCGAATACATTAGCAGGTGTGTTCGAGGCCATCCAGTAATAATCTTGTGTAAAAGTATAGGCAGTGACAGGGAAGCCTTCAACATAAAGCTGATGATCTCTGACGGTTGCTTGTTTCCCCTCATGGCGCGAGATTGTATTACAAAGGAGGTTGATGTTCCAAGGGTACACCTTGGTAGTAAATCCTTTGGCAGGGATGATGAAAGGATAACCTTTACTTTCTGCTTGGTTAACTCTTTTTAGGTTGAGTTTCCCTTTTAATTCCTGTTGGAGCAGATAGTATTCGTAATAGCTGAAACTTCTCATCAACATTCCGTCTTGATAGCCTGTGAGTGAATTGTTCTCTATTTCTAATTTCTTCAAGATTACATTCATCAGGCTATCCCCTTCAAAGGGATAGAGGTAAAGGGCTTTACTGTCGGGACTGAAAAGTTGTTCATTGGTTACCATAAGCTCATCGTTCAGCATGAGTGTATCACCCGGTGTGCCGATGCATCGACTGATAAATACTTCTCTTTTGAAGATGGCAGTAGCACTATGCTTAGGATTTGGGTTGTTGAACAGGACAATCTCACCTTTCTGAGGTTTCCCTTTACCTAAACGAGTATTAGAAAAAGGTAACCTTAGGCCATAAGTCCATTTATTTACTAGAACCCGTTCACCTTTATACAGACTGTTTTCCATGCCTGTAGAAGGAATAGAACAGGAAGTAGCCACAAAAGCTTTGGCAAGCAGTACGATAAGGATGATCAGTCCGGCACTGCGAAGGATGAGATGTAATCCATTCTTCTTCACCTTATTTATATTTATCCACGAAGATAAATAATCTGTTCCATCTAATCTTTCCATTCAGCCAGCCACGATCGGGGTCAAGGGACAGCCAAATAAAAACGGGCTTGCCAACGATATGATCTTCTGGAACGAATCCCCAGGAACGGGAGTCTGCCGAATTATGTCGATTATCTCCCATCATCCAATAATAATCCATTTTGAATGTGTATTCAGCCGTTTCTTGGCCATTAATGAAGATTTTTCCGTCACGAACATCCAACGTATTATTCTCGTATGCTTGAATTGGTCGGGAGTAGAATGGGAGGTTGTCCAAGGTCAGTGTGATAGTTTCACCTTTCTTTGGTATCCAGAGAGGACCATAATTGTCGGAAGTCCATCCGGTTTCTTTGTCCATCGGGTAGAGCCATTCTGTACTCATGTTAAGATCAATGTTTTCTATACTCAAGACGATGTCTTTTCGTGCCAGCAATCCTTCCTTCGCTTTTTTTGTAAGTGGAAGTTCGTAAATCGACTCATGAGGATAGTAATAAGCTAAATCCTCTTGGCTGATACCCAATTCGTGGGCTAAATCCTCAGGAATAGATTTTTTTGTTCTAACGATATAGCGATACTGAACGTTATCTGGCTCTTTGTTTGGTTGTCCATCCAAATAGACAATTCGGTCTTTTATTTGAAGAGTTTGTCCAGGTAAGCCTACACAACGTTTCACATAGTTCTCTCTGATGTCAACAGGTCGTGTGACGAGTTCTCCATATATACGAGGGTTCTCATCGATATATTTTCTTCCTATGGAATAGTAGTGATTATAAACCATTCGTTGTTGCTCCAGCGACAGTTTAGACATGTCAATGGGCTGTGTCAGTTCTTTTCCTGCTTGATAACTAAGTCGGTAGATATCCTCCGCTTGTGCTTTGGTCGCAACGGTATCTCCTGCTGGGAAATTGAAGACAACGATATCGTTCAACTTAATTTTCCCTAATCCTGTTGTACGTTTATAATTCCATTGTGGCCATTCAGAGAAAGACTTACAGTTAAAGAAAGGAATAGTATGTTGTGTCAAAGGCATGTGAAGCGGAGTCATTGGTGTACGTGGGCCATAACTCATCTTACTAACAAAGAGGTAATCACCGACGAGTAGTGATTTCTCAAGTGAAGAGGATGGTATGACATAGTTCTGGAAGAAGAAAGTGTTTACTAGATAGACAGCTGCCAATGCAAAAATGATGGCATCTACCCAGCTCATAACCTTGACCAGCGTTTTGTTCTTAAGTTTTTTCCACCAAGTCCAAGGTATAATTTTTGTTATATAGGCATCGACTATAAAGGGAACGATTAGCAATCCCAGCCAACTCTTTATCCAGATGATAAAAGCAAGCCAAAGGATGACGACGATGCAGCAATTAATCCATTGTTTTTTAGTTGGTTTATTCATAATTCAAATTTTTTCGTTGTGTGAGATTTGAGCTATTAGAATTGGAAGAGATCGTTCATACCAAGAAAACCATGATGATCAGCGGTAAATTCAGCAGCGAGCACTGCACCTAAAGCGAATCCTTTTCTGTTCTTAGCATCATGGGTGATGATGATGCTGTCTGCTTCTGATTCATACCGAATGGAATGTATGCCTGGAACTTCTCCTTCGCGTATAGAATGGATAGGCAATTCATTTGAATCAAAACAGTTCTGTCCGCTTATGGATTTATCAGGAGAAGTTAGCGTACCTTTCACCCAACGATCCTTGCGATCGATGTTTTGGATGATGTCTTCAGCGAGAGTGATAGCTGTTCCACTGGGGGCATCCAATTTATGGATATGATGTGTTTCCGTCATGCTGACATCATAACTAGGGAACTTATTCATAATATGTGCCAGATATTTGTTGACAGCTGAGAAGACGTATACTCCCAGACTAAAGTTTGATGACCAGAACAACGTCTTATTCTCTTCTTTACAAAGACGAATCATTTCTTCTTTATGTTGGTCTATCCACCCGGTGCTTCCGCAAACCACTTTTATATTTGCCTTGAATGCTTTAATGCAGTTCTCATAAGCGGTCATGGGGCTAGTAAACTCGATGGCGACATCTGCTTCTTTAAAAGCAGGGGATTCAAAATCGTAAAGGTTATCCTTGTCGATAGTACATACGATTTGATGTCCTCGTGCGACGGCCACCTTCTCGATTTCGTGTCCCATTTTTCCGTATCCTATTAATGCTATTTTCATTGTGCCTAAATTTTCTATGCAAAAATAGTGATTTCAAATGTAATTCCTTATTTTTGTCGATTATTTACAACTCATTAACATGGAAAGATTACTATACTATGCTTGGAAACATAAATTATTTCCGTTGACAGAATTAAGAACTACTAATGGTCAGTTAATTGAAGTGATTGATACTGGTATACAGAACACGAATGCTGGACCAGATTTTTTCAATGCAAAAATTAAGATAGACGGAATTCTTTGGGTAGGCAATGTTGAAATCCATCATTTATCTTCTGATTGGTTCCTTCATGGACATGACAAGGATCGTTGCTATGATTCTGTTATCTTACATGTCGCAGAGGTCGTTGACGCAAAGGTTTTTCGAACATCTGGAGAAGAAATACCTCAATTACAATTGACATGCCCAGATTATCTGTTGAAAAATTATTGTGAGCTATCTAAATCAGATTCGTATCCACCTTGTTATGCGATTATTCCTGACTTGTCTGCTCTTCAGATACATTCGTGGTTGACGGCTCTTCAAATGGAACGGTTTGAGCAGAAAATGGTTCAGGTCAATGAACGTTTAACTCATTTCCATGGGAACTGGGAGGATGCCTTTTTTGTGACTCTAGCCAGGAATTTGGGCTTCGGATTAAATGGGGATGCCTTTGAAATGTGGGCGAATAAAATACCTCTACGCTCTGTCGATAAGCATCGCGATAATCTTTTTCAAATAGAGGCTTTGTTCTTTGGGCAAGCAGGTCTGTTAGAGGTAGAAGGTGGTGATGAGTATTATTGTCAATTACGAAAGGAGTACCATTATTTGTCTTATAAATTTGGGCTGTCACCGATGGATGTAAAACAGTGGAAGTTTCTTCGATTACGTCCTTCCAATTTCCCACATGTACGAATCGCTCAGTTGGCTTGCCTTTATCATCGTTCTTACGGTCTTTTCTCACAAATAATGGAAGCAACGACATTAGAATCATTACGGTCTCTTCTGCGTGGTGGAGCAAGCGAGTATTGGTCGACTCATTACACTTTTGGGGGTAATTCTCCTAGTCATCCCAAAACTTGGAGTGATGATACCTTAAACCTCATTATTATCAATACGGTTGTAACGTTTTTATACACAATAGGACATTATAAGGGTGAAGATAGTTATTGTGCAAGAGCCGCAACATTTTTGGAGAAGATGAAGCCGGAATCTAACCAGATTATCAGGATGTGGAGTGATTGTGGTATAAAAGCGGCACATGCAGGGGATAGTCAGGCTTTAATTCAACTCAAGAAAGCTTATTGCGATCAGAAAAAATGTTTATACTGTCGTTTTGGATATGAATATTTGAAACGAAAGTCTTCGAATATTTCAAAAGAGAATAGAAAAGAGTAAATTTGCATATTATGAAAGAATACGTTTATGAATTGAAAATGAAGGTACGCGACTATGAGTGTGACCTTCAAGGCATTGTCAATAATGCCAATTATCAGCATTATATTGAGCATACTCGTCATGAGTTCCTGACAAGTTTAGGACTGAGCTTTTCAAAACTTCATGAGGAGGGAGTTGATCCTGTTGTGGCAAGACTGACTATGTCATTTAAGACTCCACTTCATAGTGGTGAGGAGTTTGTGTCGAAATTGAATGTCCAAAAGGATGGAATTAAATATGTTTTCCTGCAGGACATCTATCGGTTGGCGGATATGAAGGTAGTAATGAAAGCTGTGGTGGAATGTGTGTGTGTCGTAAAAGGACGACTAAGTACAAGTGAACTATTTGATACCGTGTTTGCACCCTATTTCTTGTCCTAATGGAAGAGCATTTTTATACCATAGCCTTAACATTGATTCCTGGTTTAGGTCTTGCTGGGAAACGGCAGCTATTGAAAATGGCTGGAAACGCAAAAACGCTTTTTGAAAATCGTCAGGAATGGTCAAAACAGATGGTTCCTCATTCCAAACGAATCGTAGGATTACTGGATTGCCCCGCTGCCTTTAAGAGGGCAGAGGAGGAAATGACCTTTATTGAGAAGCACGAGATCCGTTGTCTTACCCTTTTTGATGAAGATTACCCGTCACGTTTGAGGGAGTGTGATGATGCACCAATCGTGTTATATTATAAAGGAAATGCAGACTTGAATGCTCTCAAGGTTATTGCGATGGTTGGGACACGAAAGGCAACGATTTATGGTCAGGATATTTGCAACCGTTTTTATCAGGAATTAAAGGAATTTGTTCCTGATTTGTTGGTCGTAAGTGGACTGGCTTACGGTATTGACATCTTTGCTCATCGGGCAGCTTTGGAAAATAAATATGATACGGTGGGAGTGCTAGCACATGGACTGGACCGACTCTATCCGGCTCAACATCGGAATACAGCAGCACAGATGATTGAGCACGGTGGTTTGTTGACGGAATTCATGACTCAAACAAATCCTGATCGTCAAAACTTCGTTATGCGAAACCGTATAGTGGCAGGAATGAGCGACGCTACAATTGTCGTGGAATCGGCTGTAAAAGGTGGGGCATTGATCACAGCTGAAATAACCAATGGATACCAAAGAGAGTGTTTCGCCTTCCCTGGACGTATTAATGATGAGTTTTCCATTGGCTGTAATTATCTTATTAGACAGAATAAAGCTGCCTTAATTACTTCAGCGGCTGATTTTGTTGAGGCAATGGGCTGGCAAAACCAAAAGCAGAAGCCAAGAGATGTACAACGCATCCTCTTTCCTGATTTGACAGAGGAAGAACAATCTGTCGTGAATAAGTTAAACCAATATTCTTCAGGCTTACAGATCAATACACTGGTGGTTGAAACAAATATACCAGTCAATAAGATGAGTGCTATCTTGTTTGAGCTGGAGATGAAAGGGGTGGTTCAAGCAATGGCAGGAGGAGTGTACCGAATCATAAACTGAGTCTATATTTTATGATTAAATATGATATTGTTTTGATAAAAAATCGTATATTCGTAGGAGTTTTTCGAAAATGTCTTTAATCAAAAAATAATCTCACATGAAAAAAATCATTATTGGACTATTAGCTGCTATGCTGCTGTTTGTCCCGGAGGGCTTTGCACAAAAAACAAAAATAGCATGTATTGGTAACAGTATTACTTTTGGACATGGTATTAAAGATCGAGAAAACTTCCACTATCCTGCTCAGTTGCAACGATACTTAGGAAATGACTATGAAGTTGTGAATTTTGGCGTATCGGCTACCACCATGTTGCTCAAAGGAGATTTTCCGTATGTGACAACAGAACAGTATAAGCAGTCATTGGCTTTCTTGCCAGATATTGTCATCATTAAGTTTGGTACTAATGATACAAAATCGAAAAACTGGAAGTATCGTGAGGATTTCATTAGGGATTATCAAGCTTTTATTGACTCTTATCGCAACCTAAGTTCTCACCCCAAAATTATTTTGCTGACACCGATCCGTTGTTTCTTGCCGCTTACTGATTGGGATATCCGTGGCGATTATGTAGAACAATATGTTCGTCCGATGATTGAGGAACTGGCTTATACGAACAAAATTGATAT
>CAMVLL010000065.1 GCA_947168315.1 uncultured Bacteroidota bacterium
GTTGAACCAGTTAAGCCATTGTAAGTTGCTGTAATGTTTACAGAGCCAGCTGCGATTGATGGATTGGTTGTTGTTCCTTCAATGATACCAGTTGAAGTTGAACCAGAGAAAGTAATCGTAGCTGAAGATGTTACATCTTTAGCTGTACCAGAAGCCATGTCTACATATTGTACGTTCGGAGTAATGATAACCTTTGCAGGATTAAAGATAATCTGCGTGTTAAACGGCTCCTTGTCACAAGATGTAAACGTTAAAGCAGCTAATGCTACTGTAGCAAGTGCAAGTTTTGCACTTAAACCACTAAAAAACTTGTTTTTCATCATTTTGTTGTAAAATTAATAAATTAATAATTTCGTAATTCAGATTTTATAAAAAATGGATTGAAGCGATTATCTTCCATAATGTTATCGCTTACTTCCGCCTTAAAATCTTTGTAATAGTATCGTTCATTATTTGCATTATAAATGATACCCATATTATTTGATACATTCACTCTCGGTATATATCCATGGCGCTTTACTTTATAAGGAGGAAGTAAAATCTGGAATCTAAATCCGCCATTTAATTTCGCTTCACTTCCTTTTTGAGCATACATGCCAACCGATGCATATCGAAAATGACGTATCATTTCAAATTTAACACCTGTATCATGCCTAATGTACTTTTCATATTTTAAGCTGAACTGGGTGTTATACTCAGGCCAATAGAAGTGTCCTCCTAAAGACCAGGTCGTACGCATATGGTCAAAACCACTGTATTTCAATCTAAAACCATCCCAAAAACCTATTCCAATGTAACTTGCTCGAGCAGTTAAAGAGAATCTTTGGTCTGCAAAAGGATAGAAGAACTGAAGATCGGCACCCCAAGCATCAGCGTTGAAATAACCGATAGTGGCTTTACCTTTAATATTATATGGTAAATGAAAACGTTGCGAAATCGTCAAATATCCAGGATGAACTTTGTTCTCATAATAACCGTATCCATCATTGTATACCGGTATTTTAAGCATTCCTGTAAGCTTTCCACCTGGCCATAATGAAACTTCAATCGCTGGACTCAAATCGAACAAAACTTGATAGATTTGAGTAATAATCATATTCATATATGATAGCTGCGGATATATAATCACATTTACCTTAAAAAGTGAACTGTTTTTCTTTCGCTCTTTTCTTACACTTTTCCAACTATCTGCCAAATCATAAGATGTTTCCCAATCAGACAAACGTACATTGGTACTATCACTATTTGTAGAATAGTATGTAAGCGCAATTTGTGGAATATTATTATCCGTAACGATCACTCGGCAGTATTTATCTACAGGGAGCCCTTCAGCTTGAATAATTTTCAAGGCATTTGCAACTCCTAAACCTATACGTTTTTCTTCATTGCTTTCTATCGTATAGATTCGTTCTGTCGGTGTTTCTTTCCAGCGGACATTCTCATATCCATACAAAACTAATTTTTCAACGGTCGCTTCGCCAGAGGTTTGAGCTAATATATTCAAGGAACAACACCAAAAAGCCAATAAACTTAACTTTATCAATCTCTTTATTGTTTGCATTTCCTTTAGAATTTGAAACCTCCAACTTTATTTCCCAGGTTTTATCCCAAACCGATACAAAATACGTTGCAAATTTAGAACTTAATTTTGATACCACAAATAATTCCTTAAAAAAAATGTAATTTTTTAATCTTAAATGATAAAAAAAAGTCGTTTTTCTTGTGTTTGTAGCCCTTGTTTGATTTTTTATTCAAAAATTATCCTTGTTTTTTTACTAGTAAATGGTTTGATAAATGGAATACCTAAATTGATATATTGATTAAAAACTATTGAATATTTATTGATGAATACAAAAGTTGGTGTATTTTTTCTCTACTATTTAGTGTAAAGATTATAGTTTTTTTTGATTGTACTCACGTTTTTTAATACTCATATTAAATGGTTTGCGAATTAAATTTGTACTTTTGCACGATATGAGTAGAATTTTGGCACTTGATTATGGGAAAAAACGCACAGGAGTAGCAGTAACTGATCCTTTGAAAATTATTGCAAATGGATTAATAACGATTCCTACTCCTTCCGTTCTGGATTTTGTCATGAAATATGTAGGAGAAGAATCTGTAGAACGGATTGTTGTTGGGTACCCTAAACAGATGAATAATGAGGATAGTGAAAATATGAAGCGAATCGTTCCTTTTGTCAATCTGTTAAAGAAACGTTTACCTTCTATCCCTATTGAGTTATATGATGAACGTTTTACCTCTGTTTTGGCTCATCGAGCTATGATCGAAAGCGGTTTACGTAAAAAAGCAAGACAGAATAAGGCGTTGGTGGACGAAATCAGTGCAACTATTATACTTCAATCCTATTTAGAAAGTAAAAATGTAAAGTAATTAATATGATATTACCTATTTATACTTATGGACAGCCTGTTTTACGGGAAGTAGCTAAAGATATTACACCAGATTATCCTAATCTGAAGGAATTAATTGCCAATATGTACGAAACGCTTGAACGTGCGGATGGAGTAGGGCTTGCTGCTCCACAAATTGGTTTAAGTATTCGAGTCGTAGTAATAAATTTGGATATTATCAGTGAAGATATGCCTGAACTTAAAGGCTTTATCCATACATTCATAAACCCTCATATTCTTGAAACTGATGGTGAAATGGTAAACATGGAAGAAGGCTGCTTAAGTTTACCTGGTATACACGAGAACGTACAACGTGCCAATCGTATTCATGTCCATTACATGGATGAAAACTTTATTGAGCACGATGAATGGGTTGATGGTTATGTAGCAAGAGTAATGCAACACGAGTTTGACCATCTTGAAGGAAAAATGTTTATAGATCATCTGTCTCCATTACGTAAACAATTGATACGAGGTAAATTAAACACTATGTTAAAGGGCAAAGCTCGTAGCTCGTATAAAATGAAACAGGTAAAGAGGTAAATGAAAAGTCGCGTATTATACCTTATTATATATATATACACACTTATCCCAACACTGAGTCTAGCTCAGATTAATACGGAACGTGTAATGTATATCGGTCGTAATGCTCTCTATTTTGAGGATTACGTACTGTCTATACAATATTTTAATCAGGTAATTAACGCAAAGCCTTATTTGGCTGATCCTTATTTCTTCCGAGGACTGGCAAAGTTTAATTTGGATGATTTTCAAGGTGCAGAATCAGATTGTTCTGAGTCTATAGAGCGTAATCCTTTTGTGGTTAGTGCCTATCAAGTTCGTGGATTGGCGCGAATTCGTCAGAATAATTTTAAGGGGGCGATAGGTGATTACAATGCTGCTCTAAGGTTGGAACCAGAGAATATTGTTCTTTGGCATAACAGATCGCTATGCAAAATTCGTTTGGATGATTATCAGGGAGCAAAAAATGATTTGGATACCCTGTTAACGATTTCACCTCGTTATACAAAGGCATATCTTATTCGAAGTGAGATTGATATGGAGCAGAAAGATACCATTCAAGCGGAGATAGATGTAAAGAAAGCCTTGGAAATTGACAAGTATGATCCTGAAGTGTGGAATTCTTTGGCTATGTTTCATCTGCGGATGGAACGATACAAGGAGGCTGAAGAGGATTTAGACCAAGCTATTCATTTATCGGTTCGTGATGCCGTTCCGTATATAAATCGTGCATTGGCAAAATTTCATCAGCATAACTTAAGAGGTGCGATGAGTGATTACGACTTGGGCTTGGAAATTGACCCGAATAATTTCATTGGACACTATAACCGTGGTTTGCTTCGTGCTCAGGTCGGTGATGATAATAGGGCAATTGAGGATTTTAATTTTGTGTTGAAAATCGATCCTTCTGATATGATGGCTACATTTAATCGGGGACTTCTTTTGGATCAGACCGGTGATTATAAGGGAGCTATAAAAGATTACACGACTGTGATTGAACAATACCCAAACTTTTTAGTTGGATATCAGCAGCGTGCTCAAGCTCGAAAGAAAATAGGGGATTTTAAAGGCGCAGAAGATGACGAACTGAAGGTATTGCGTGCTCAACTGGAACGTCAGAATACATCAAATCGTCAGACGAGTCAAAAGAAAGATGATGAAGACGAGGATCAAAATACCAGAAAACGTTCGGATCGGAATGTCAATAATTATAACAAACTAGTTGTTGCTGATAATGAGGAGGGCGTTCAAAAGTATAAGAACGATTATCGTGGAAGAGTACAAGATAAGAATGTCTCGATTAAACCTCAGCCAATGTTTGCTTTGACTTATTATGAGAAGTATAGCGAGGTGAAGCAGCAAGTGAACTATTACAAATTCATCGAGGAGATGAATAGTTCTAAAGCTCTTCCGGGCCGATTGTTGATTACCAATAACGAAACTGCACTGACAGAAGAACAAGCTAAATTGCATTTTGCATCAATTGATGAGATGACATCTGCCATTGTCAACCATCCAGAGGACGTTACTAAGCGATTTGCTCGTGCGTTGGATTTCTACTTGGTTCAAGACTTAAACAATGCTTTACGTGACCTTGATGATGCCATTGAACAGTCGCCTGACTTCTTCCCAGCATATTTTATGAGAGCTTTGGTTCGCTGTAAACAATTAGAGTATCAGCGGATGGGAGATGATTTGGAAGGTAGAATTTCTTCTGATTTAATCGCTGTTAAAGCAGTTGATTATGAAAGTGTTAAAAGGGATTTGGATAAAGTTATTGAGCTTGCTCCTGATTTCGTTTACGCTTATTACAATAGGGGTAACGTGGAATGTATAATGAAAGATTATAGAGCGGCATTGGTTGACTACGATCAATGTTTGCAGGTCGACGGAAAATTCGCAGAGGCGTATTTTAACCGTGGATTGACGAATATCTATCTTGGAAATAACCGGCAAGGAATTTTGGATTTAAGTAAGGCCGGAGAATTAGGCTTGTATTCTGCCTATAATATTATCAAACGTTTTATTGATGTAAACGAATAATATTTTCACGAATTTATTCAAAAGTGAAAAGATTTATCTATTTTTGCAACTTGTCGAAGAACTATTGTTGTATGATAGTTCATTAAATTAGTGTATTTATGATAAAAATTAAATTTCCTGATGGCTCCGTTCGTGAATATAACGAAGGAGTAACTGGTCTGCAAATTGCAGAAAGCTTAAGTTCACAGTTGGCAAGAGATGTCTTGGCTTGCAGTGTGAATGGTGAAACAATCGATTTATCTCGTCCTATTATGACAGATGCGGATTTCGTGCTTTACAAATGGGAAGATGAGCAAGGCAAACATGCCTTTTGGCACACTAGTGCCCACTTGATGGCAGAAGCACTCCAAGAGTTGTATCCTGGAATCCAATTTGGCATCGGACCGGCAATTGAGAATGGTTTTTACTATGATGTAGATCCCGGTGATGATAAGGTTATCCGGGAAGAGGATCTTGCAGTGATTGAAAAGAAAATGCAAGAACTCGCAGCTAAGCATGAAGTACTTGTACGCAAGGACATCGCAAAGGCTGACGCAATGAAAAAGTTTGGTGATGAAGGCCAAACCTACAAGACAGAGTTGATTTCAGAATTAGAAGATGGACACATCACTACATACACACAAGGTGCTTTTACAGATTTGTGTCGTGGTCCACACTTGGTTTCAACTGCTCCTATTAAAGCAATCAAATTGCTGAGTGTCGCAGGTGCATACTGGCGTGGTCGTGAGGATCGTAAGCAGATGACACGTATTTATGGTATCACATTCCCGAAGAAAAAAATGCTGGATGATTATTTGGTATTGCTTGAAGAAGCAAAAAAACGTGATCATCGGAAAATCGGAAAGGAAATGGAACTTTTCATGTTCTCAGATACTGTCGGAAAAGGCCTTCCAATGTGGCTTCCGAAAGGTGCCGGGTTGCGAATACGTTTGCAGGAATTTCTGAGACGTATTCAATCTCGTTATGAATATCAGGAAGTTATGTGTCCTCCTATTGGAAATAAACTTTTGTACATCACTTCTGGTCATTATGCTCACTATGGGAAAGATTCTTTCCAACCGATTCATACGCCAGAAGAAGGTGAGGAGTACTTCCTTAAACCAATGAACTGTCCTCATCACTGTATGATATATAAGAATGCTCCACGTTCATATAAGGATTTGCCACTTCGAATCGCTGAATTTGGAACAGTTTGTCGTTATGAGCAGAGTGGTGAGTTACATGGATTGACACGTGTACGTAGCTTTACACAGGATGATGCACATATCTTCTGTCGTCCTGATCAGGTAAAGGATGAATTCCTGCGTGTAATGGATATTATCTCAATCGTGTTCAAATCAATGAATTTCCAAAACTTTGAGGCTCAGATATCTTTGCGTGATCCTAATGATCATGAAAAATATATTGGTTCGGATGAGAATTGGGAAAAAGCTGAAACAGCAATCGTTGAGGCTTGTAAGGAAAAGGGTTTGCCAGCAAAAGTTGAATATGGCGAGGCTGCTTTCTATGGCCCGAAACTTGATTTTATGGTGAAAGATGCTATCGGTCGCCGTTGGCAATTGGGTACGATCCAAGTGGATTATAACTTACCGGAAAGATTCCAATTGGAATATACTGGTTCTGATAACCAGAAGCACCGTCCAGTTATGATTCATCGTGCACCGTTTGGTTCAATGGAGCGTTTCGTGGCTGTTTTGATTGAACATACTGCAGGTAAATTCCCACTGTGGTTGACTCCTGATCAAGTTGCAATCCTTCCAATCAGTGAGAAATTCAATGATTATGCTTATGAAGTTAAGAAAATTTTAAGCAAATATGAAGTTCGTGCATTGGTTGACGACCGCAATGAAAAAATTGGACGAAAGATTCGTGACAATGAGTTGAAACGTATTCCATTCATGCTGATTGTTGGTGAAAAAGAAGCCGCAAACGGTGAAGTTGCTGTCCGTAAGCAGGGTGAAGGTGACCAAGGAAGCATGAAAGTTGAAGATTTTGGTAAAAAAATTGCTGAAGAAGTTTCAGAAATGATAAATAAATGGTAAATTTGCAGCCGACTTTGAAAAAAAGGCTTTGCTTTAATGATGTATAATTTTGATAAAGAATAAAAAGAAGAAACAAACAGGTAAGATTAATTGAATGAAGAATGACAATTTGAAAGGACAGCACCGAGTAAATGAACAGATTCGTGTCCGTGAAGTACGTATTGTTGGTGATGATATTGAGTCAGTAGTAGTTCCCACTTCGAAAGCATTATCGATGGCTCAAGAAAGAGGAGTTGACTTGGTTGAAATTTCACCGAATGCCGTTCCTCCAGTTTGTAGACTGATTGATTATTCGAAGTTTCTTTATCAGTTAAAGAAGCGTCAGAAAGAGCAAAAAGCAAAACAGGCAAAGATTGAGGTAAAGGAGATCCGTTTTGGTCCTCAAACCGATGATCATGATTATAACTTTAAGTTAAAGCATGCGAAAGGTTTCTTGGAAGACGGAAACAAAGTGAAGGCTTATGTGTTCTTCCGTGGTCGTTCTATTTTGTTTAAAGAGCAAGGTGAAGTTTTACTACTCCGTTTTGCCAACGATTTGGAAGATTACGCAAAAGTAGAGATGATGCCATTATTAGAAGGCAAACGAATGACTATTCAATTGGCTCCTAAAGGTAACTCCGCTAAGAAAAAAGCTCCGAAACCTCAACAACCTGCTGCTCCAAAACCTCAGAATGAGGAGAAGAGACCAGGTGCAACATTGGCTGATGCTTTGAATCCAGAGGTCGCTGCAAAGTTAATGGGTAATGATGAAGAATGAGTAACGTGACAGGTATATACGTTACCATTAAATACTAATAATTTAAATTTTAAAAAGATGCCAAAGATCAAAACGAACTCCGGTGCCAAAAAAAGATTCACTCTTACCGGAACGGGAAAAATCAAGAGAAAGCACGCTTATCACAGTCACATTCTGACGAAGAAGACTAAGAAGCAGAAAAGAAATCTTCAACACTTTGCAATTGTTGATAAAACCAACGAGAGACAAGTGAAGGAATTACTTTGCATGCGTTAAACTAGAGCGTAGAAAAATTAAAGTATTAACCGAATGTATAGCTTGAAGTTCACCAAACGGGTGACGCTACCATTCAAAAACATTAAAAATTATGCCAAGATCAGTAAATCATGTTGCTTCTAGAGCAAAAAGAAAGAAAATTTTAAGTCTGACCAGAGGTTACTTTGGTGCAAGAAAGAACGTTTGGACCGTTGCCAAGAATACTTGGGAAAAAGGTTTGACTTATGCTTACCGTGACCGTAAGAACAAAAAACGTACTTTCCGTGCTTTGTGGATTCAGCGTATTAATGCTGCTGCTCGTCTTGAAGGTTTGTCTTATAGTAAACTGATGGGTTGCTTGCATAAGGCTGGTATTGAAATCAACCGTAAAGTATTGGCTGACTTAGCTGTTAATCATCCAGAAGCTTTTAAGGCTATCGTTGAAAAAGTAAAGGCTGCTTAATTAATAGCATTATAAATTAAGAAAAGGGATATGACTTTTTGTCGTATCCCTTTTTCTTTTATCCTTGTCACCTGTGTGGAAAGCTTTTGTCACTAATGTGACAAGCCTTTGTCACCAATGTGGAAAGCTTTTGTCACTAATGTGGAAAACTTAATTTTTTTGACTGTGCGAATAATTATTTCTCATTCTGAATAGTGTCGGATATGATATTGTGATTATTTGTTAGTGAAATTTGGGAACGAATCCATTGATATGTTTTTTACCTTATTTCAATATAGTCATGATAAAAGCAAAAAGCCTGCTCTTGCGGGCAGGCCTCACTATGTTATTATTCATATTCCCCTATTTATCGTATTGCAAATGGAACTCTACAACAGCTTCAATACCTTTTCTAAAGATATCAAGTGAGAAATTCTCATTAGGAGAGTGGATAGCATCACTTTCCAATCCGAAGCCCATCAATATCGTTTTAATTCCCAGAATCTGTTCAAAATCGCTGATGATTGGGATACTGCCTCCTCGACGTGCTGCCAACGGTTTCTTACCAAATGCTTTTTCAAATCCTTTTTCAGCAGCGATGTATGCAGGATGGTCAATCGGACATACATATCCTTCTCCTCCGTGCATCGGTGTCACCTTGACTTGAATCCAGTCGGGCGCAATCTGTTGAATATAATCGACAAACAATTTCGATATAACCTCGTGCCGTTGATGAGGAACCAGACGACATGATACTTTTGCGTATGCTTTCGATGGGATAACCGTCTTTGATCCTTCGCCTGTATAGCCTCCCCATATACCACAAATGTCAAAGCTAGGACGGCAACTGTTTCTTTCTAGCGTATTATAGTCTTTTTCTCCTTTCAAAGCTTGAACGCCAATAGATTGTTTGTACTTCTTTTCATCGAAAGGTATTTGTCGAATCATGTCACGCTCGGCTTGTGGTACGTCTTCTACGTCATCATAGAAGTTTGGAATTGTGATTTTTCCATCCTTATCAATAATTTGGTCAAGTAAATGACAAAGTTCATTAATTGGATTAGCTACTGCTCCTCCAAAATGTCCGCTATGTAAGTCGCGATTAGGACCTGTCACTTCTATCTCCCAGTAGGCTAATCCTCGTAAGCCTGTGGTAAGCGAAGGAAGATCAGCTCCCAACATACTTGTATCTGAAACCAAAATCACATCAGCTTTTAATAATTCTTGATGCTCTTTCAAGAAAGCGTTCAGACTAGGCGAACCTATCTCTTCTTCTCCCTCAAAAATGAATTTAACGTTATGTTTTAACAAGTTATATTTGACAAGATATTCAAAAGCCTTCACTTGTATCATCGACTGTCCCTTATCATCATCTGCTCCACGTGCCCAAATATGATTATCGTGTACTATAGGCTCAAAAGGCTTACTCTTCCATAGCTCGATAGGTTCTGCTGGCATCACATCATAGTGCGCATAGATAAGAACGGTTGGTGCAGATGGATCGATTTGTTTTTGTGCAAAAACCAGTGGATTGCCTTCAGATGGCATTATCAATGCTTCATCCGCTCCAGCTTCTAAAAGAAGTTGCCTCCATCGCTCGGCACACGCCAGCATATCTTCTTTGTGAGATGGTAATGCACTAATGCTCGGAATTCGAATCAGACTAAATAGTTCTTCAAGAAAACGAGACTCGTTTTCTTGAATATAGTTTTTGATTTCCATGGTTTAATAGGTTATAAATGTGTAGTCTTGTTTAATAAATAGTAGTCGAGGATGGTCATAGCGGCCATGGCTTCAACAATTGGAACGGCTCTCGGTAGAACACAAGGATCATGTCGGCCTTTTACCTGAAGTATTTCTTCTTCTCCTTCTTTGTTGACAGTCGTTTGAGGCTTTAGCACAGTAGCAACTGGCTTGAAAGCCACCTTGAAGTAGATATCTTCTCCATTACTGATTCCTCCTTGGATGCCACCTGAGCGGTTTGTCTTAACGGCAATCTCACCATCTCGATTGAAGAACAAGTCGTTTTGCTCACTACCCTTGAGTTCCATACCATCGAAACCTTGTCCGTAAGCAAATCCTTTAGCTGCATTGATGCTCAACATAGCAGCTCCTAAAGCAGCATGAAGCTTTCCGAATACAGGTTCACCCAATCCGATAGGGCAGCCTTGGATGACACACGTAATTACTCCTCCGATGGTATCTCCTTCAGCTTTAACTGATTCAATAAGGGCTTCCATCTGGGGCGCTTTCTCTTTGTCTGGACAACGAACTGGACTCTCCTCGATGGTACTGAGATCGTATGCGGTATAATCATGTTCCAGTTTTATATACCCCACTTGTGAGGTATATGCCTTGATTGTTACGCCTACCTCTTGTAGAGCTAATTTTGCCAGTGCTCCGGCAACCACACGCGCAATGGTTTCACGAGCTGAAGATCGTCCTCCTCCTCGATAATCTCGTAGCCCATATTTCATTGAATAAGTGAAATCTGAATGCGAAGGACGATAAAGATTTCGGATATTTGAATAGTCTTGAGAATGTTGGTTGGTATTGCGTACTTCAAAGGCAATAGGACATCCTGTTGATTTACCTTCAAAAATACCCGAAAGGAATTCAATGGAATCAGGCTCTGCTCTGCTAGTCGTTAGTTTTGATTGGCCTGGACGACGGCGGTTTAACTCTTCTTGAACAAAAGCCGTATCGATGGTTATCCCTGCGGGGAAACCATCGATAATGCCTCCAACAGCTGGCCCATGTGATTCGCCAAAGCTGGTAAGACGATAGATATTACCGAACGTATTCGACATAGTATCTAACGAATTTAAAACTTCACTTGTGGTGCCTTGTCACTTCCTTCTGCTGCTTCGAAATATGGACGAGCATCAAAGTTAAAGAAGCCAGCAATGATATTTGTTGGAAAACTACGAAGTTTGGTATTATAGCTTTTTGCTACATTATTGAAGTCACGACGAGCTACAGCGATGCGGTTTTCTGTTCCCTCAAGTTGTGACTGAAGCTCTTTGAAGTTTTCATTTGCTTTCAAATCAGGATAATTCTCAGCAATGGCAATCAGACGACCAAGTGCACTACCTACTGCACCTTGTGCATCTTGGAACTCTTTCAACTGTTCTGGAGTCAAGTTTTCCGGATCTACTTTGATAGAGGTAGCTTTGCTTCGAGCTTCTACTACAGCTTCGAATGTTTCACGCTCGTGAGCTGCATAACCTTTTACAGTCTCTACCAAGTTTGGAATCAGGTCTGCACGACACTGATATTGGTTCTCTACATTGCTCCATTCGGTATTTACAGACTCTTGTTGTTTAACTAATCCGTTGTATTGTCCAACACCCCACATGGCCAGCAACACAAGTAGTACAATGATGATAATTCCTTTTTTCATTTCCTTCTATTTTTAATTGTTATTCTATTCTAATGTATAAATTATCTCTTAAAAATGGCTACCAGCGCCTCCTCCTCCGAAGCCACCTCCGCCGAAACTTCCACCTCCGAAGCCTCCGCCTCCAAAACCACCTCCACTTCCGCCGATGAAGATGCCACCACCTCCACGAGGTCCGCGATAACTCTCATCTGCAGTTTCTTGGATACGTTTGAAAGTATGCCCACAATCTTTGCAGATGTAGGTGACTTCTTCACGTTTCACTCCATTCCGCTTATAAAGTAAGTTAGAGTGAAGTCGTTGTATATGATGTTTTTTGCAGTTTGGGCAAGCTGATGCTTTCCATACAGCATAAAAAGAGAAAGCTATGATAATGAGGAAGAATAACATAAAAATGCCTAAAGCAGTTAGGTCTTCCTCTTCGTTATCATCATCGATATTTTCCATCGAACCATCCAAAACTTGGCCAACGGCTCTGATACCAGCCACCATTCCCTCGTTCCATTTGTTTTGGCCAAAATAATTATTCATGTATCGGTTTTGAATCCGTTTGCAAATGGCGTCAGGCAGTACACCTTCCAAACCATATCCAGTCACAAACTGAATACATCGTTCTTCAGTAGAAAGAAGAATGACCAAACCATTGTCACGTTGTTTCTGACCGACACCGTTCTGCTTTCCAAGTTGGTAGGCAAATTCAAAGCAGTCACCTCCATCTATACCGCTAACTACAGCGACAACAGTTTGGATGCCTGTCTGCTGTTCTAAAGCAAAAAGAACACTGTCGATAGTCGCTACGGCAGAAGCAGATAGAATTCCTTCTGGATTAACAACATATCTAGTCGCATCTTGCAGATGAACCATAGGAATATCTTTCACCTTCCAGTCTTTAGCAACAAGATGTGTTCCTGTCAGAAGGAACAAAATGGTCAATATGTAGATTATCTTCTTCATTCACACAAATATAGTACATTTTCTTTAAATCATAGTTAGATTGAAAATTTTTTATTTGGCACAAGCAATTGACTTACGTTTAGTTAGGTATTGATGAATTCCTCCTCATCCATTGGTTCTTCCAGCCGGTTATTCCAAAGAAACTTCTTGGTC
Source organism: uncultured Bacteroidota bacterium (assembly GCA_947168315.1). GTDB lineage: Bacteria > Bacteroidota > Bacteroidia > Bacteroidales > Bacteroidaceae > Phocaeicola. The sequence continues at coordinate 12,962 of CAMVLL010000065.1, forward strand.
TCACGTGCAGCTACTCCACTTAATAATAACAAGGAAATAAGATTTGGGATGGCCATCAAAGCATTCATACAGTCGGCTATATTCCATATTATATCAAGATTGATGATACTACCGAAGAACAATGCTGTAATATATAATATCCGGTAAAATTTATTCATGTGACTTCCTTCGATATAGTCCACAGCACTTTCTCCATAAAAGCTCCAACCTAGAATCGTACTAAAGGCGAAGGTGATAATACCAAAGGTGAGGAGAGGAGCTCCAACGTATGGTATTTTACTAAAAGCAACTTTTGTGAGGGCAGCTCCGTCTGAAAAGCTGATGTCTGGATAAGCTAGGATACTGCTGACAAGCACAATGCCAGTTAAAGCACAAATCACAACAGTGTCCCAGAATGTTCCTGTGCTCGACACTAAAGCTTGGCGCACAGGATTGCGTGTTTGTGCAGCAGCTGCGACAATGGGAGCACTACCCATACCACTTTCATTACTGAAAAGGCCGCGAGCAATACCATAGCGAGCTGCCATCATCACACTGGCACCGACGAAACCTCCACCGGCTGCCGAAGGATTAAAGGCAGAATGTACGATGAGTTGAATGGCAGGCACCACATAACCACTGTTCATGAAGAGAATGGCAATACATCCTAATATATAGAAGCCAGCCATAAAAGGAACTAGGAATGTACATACCTTAGCGATAATCTTTACTCCTCCTAATATGACGATAGCTGTTAGAAAACAAACAATAATTCCAATGAGCCAAGTTGGAATACCAAAGGTCTCATGTGCTAGTAAAGCAATTGAATTGGCTTGTACGGTACATCCGATGCCGAAAGAGGCAAGAGCGGTAAATACAGCAAATACAATGGCCAACCATTTCATGTTTAATCCTCGTTCCAAAGCATACATCGGTCCACCACAGGTACGACCGTTTGAATCTTTTACACGATATTTTACGGCAAGCAAACCTTCGGCATATTTCGTAGCGATACCGAAGATACCGGTTAACCAACACCAAAGAACAGCACCAGGGCCACCTAATGCAACAGCCGTAGCAACGCCCACAATATTTCCTGTTCCTATGGTCGCCGCTAAAGAAGTGGCCAATGCTCCAAATTGGCTGACTTCCCCTGGGGCGTTTTTGTCTTTTTTTAATGAAAGACGTATTCCTGTTAGCAATTTACGTTGTGGAAAACGAAGTCGGAAGGTCAGGAAAATATGGGTTCCTAACAAAAGAATAACCATGGGCCATCCCCATAGAAAAGTGCTTATCAGTGAGAAAAAGTGGTTGATGGTATTCATATGGCTCGTTGGTATTTATTTTTTAGTATATGGTTCCCCATCAACAGTGATATGATGATAGGTCACATTCTTTGCATCATCTTCTATGAAGAGTGGACGGCCATCTGGCTCAAGATAGTGAAAATGTATATCTGTCAAAGTAACATTTCTGGCGTGTCGGATAAAGAAACCTTTTGCTGGATTTGTCCCAAAATACATTGGATCAGGGTATCCTTTGATATCTTCTTTAGGTTGGATGAGACCATCATCTTCGGAATAGCCTCCCTTGTGCCAAATATGTATATTACTGAGATGTATATCTTCAATGATTCCTCCATGGATACCTGCAATGATATTGCTGTGGCGTGAATCTGCATTGAAAACATTCACATTGCTGATAAGTACTCTTTTCATGGTGCCGATAGGAGTACCTTCCGGACTCCTCATTCGCCCACCAAGACGAAGATAGATAGGTGAGTTTACAATGTCTCGCATAGTGATATTGGTTATAACGAGATCTTCCAAATGTCCACCATCAACACATTCGATTGCCAGTCCTCTGCAACGATCAAATACGCAGTTTGATATAGCGATGTTTTTAAATCCTCCGCTCGACTCTGTTCCCAGTTTGATGCGACCGGTTACGAATCCTTTGTCGGGAGCTTGTGGATCATTCCTTTCCCATGAGGCGTCAATCATAGTTCCTTTGTCATATCCGCTGACAAGACAATCGCTAATAGTGACATCCTCAGTATCACGGAAATAACCCAAAGCATATGAAGCCTTCAGCACAATGGCATCATCCCACGGCGTGTTTACTGAACAGTTGGAAATACGGACATTCTTGCAGCAATCAATGTCGAAACCATCTCGGTTGCTGTCTATCTTGACATTATAGATGGAGAGGTTGTCAACTCCAGTAGCCAGCAAGGCGAAATGCCCGCAGAACTTCATGGAGAAGTCTCTTAATGTAACGTTCTTGCATAACTTTAGGCTGATGGCTTTGTCGGCTTCTCCTCTCTTAGGTATTTCTAGTCT
>CAMVLL010000066.1 GCA_947168315.1 uncultured Bacteroidota bacterium
GTTTTATCATCATAGATTCCAGTAGTTGCCTTCAACGTAACGGTGACGCAAATAGAATCTTTCTTCGGTTGCAACTTAGAATAGTCAATCAGACTATTATAACGCAAGTTACTTAGATCATAGCAATTCATACCTGTACCTGAACTTCTAGAATCACCTTTCTTCTTCAACAAGAAATCCAGATAGATGGTATCATTACTTACATGATTCGGAGCCATACATGTCTTACCTAACTCATCAGCAATATAAGAGAAACCAACATTCAGGAAGCGGTCTCTTACAACATTTACTTCCATAAATTGGAACATGGAAACCGAATATTTACTGAAACCAGTAAAGGCACTCGTATAGTCAGCAATCGTATCCAAACGATTCGTCACTTCATATACCGGATATTCTTCAGAACCTGCCAATAATGTGATAGGAATCTGAGTTGTATTATCTGTATTGGTTAGCTCAGGAACACTATACGTAATAATCGCACGCTTGGCATTTGCCAAATTAGCCGCTCCGTTCTGTGGGAGCAAAACGGTCTTTGGTGCTTCATCCGGAATATAGACTGTTCCACCCAATAAATGCTCAACCGTAACTAAACTGATGTACTGGCTTTCAGCATCATTGTGATCCAAACATGATGAAAGACTAATAGAGAAGGCCATAAATACAGCCATCACCATACCTAAAAATTTCAAACTCTTCATTTTCATTCTTTTTAATCTTACTATCTAATATCTTTAACTTTAATCTTTACTTACATAAACGACCAATTCCCTAAAATACTGCTTTTATCTTTGAAGAATTAACATTATTTAGTAGTTAATCTTGCTTTACCACTGCAAAATCAGAGATATGCTCATCTACATAAGTAGCTATAATCTCCATGATTTTGTTCTCAGTATCAAGGAATTCGTCATCTAAATCGCCTAACTTATCAAATTGCTCATACAATGCCATAAATTCGTCATCGGAATAGTCGGCTTCCAACACTTCTTTGTTCCGGTCATAAACCTCCTTGGCATCATAAATCAGCTTTGAGAAATCCTTTGCTCCCATCAAACGCATCGCTTTTGCGAAAGGATTATTGAAGATATAAGGGCCATAACCGTTCTGAATCAATTGAATGAATCCACCTTCTTCCATCTGTTCCGTAAAGATACGCAGACTGAGCAGTGCATGTTGATAACCATTCAGCATCGACATGTTTTCTGCATTCAACGCACCTCCAAGAACCTCTAGATATTTGTCTGTAAATACATTCAAGAAGGCTGCATAACCTTTCTCAGCGCCAGCTCTCAGGGCTTCTTCCGGTATTTCTATTGGCATAACTTTCATGGTTTTAGCAATTTGGGACAAAAATATGAATAAAATCTTAGATTGTTGACTTTTTCTTCTGGAAAACCTATCTTTGCAACACTATTTAAACATCAGTGTATGAATTCTGTTAAAATCTATATGAACGATTGGCTGGATATTCACCCATATAACCGGCAACAACCTTCCGATCCATATTTTGTAAATTTGGCAAACACTCTCTATGCCACGTTTTATTTCAACAATGTGCCACCTTTCTACCATAAGAAACTATGCATCTATGTGGCAGCATATTTTGAAGATATCATTTCCGGACCTGGGTTATGGCATGCTTTCACACAAAAGCACCAAGAACTGTACGGCCGACTACTTCCTTTCTATACGCTCAATCCTGATTATCAAGAAGAAGAAGTCAACGAAGAAGATATTCGATTCATCATTTGGAACACCCTGATCAAGATTCCTGGAAATCAAAGCTTTACCAATCCCTTGGCAAAAGAAATTGAGATGATGGCCCACGCTTATTATGAAATCCTTCACGAGGAATACGAATCGGCTCCTGCAAATGATTTTCTTACACACTATTTGGACGATTTTACCAATCGGAATGACGGGAACTATAAACTACTATGGCTTTTTGGTCGCAATTATTTAATGCAACCATCCGTGCAAGAGTTCCTTGGACGAGTCACTCCTTCCGATAAGTTTATTATCCCTTGTGGACCTTTGGCACTATTTCTCTACGAATGGATAACATTGCTGGTTCCAGAAGCTGTCGAGAAGTGGAAAGAGATAGAAGGATTATTCCCTCCCCCATCCGAGATGCCGGAAGAATACAAAACTAAGAATAAGGAGATTTACGAACATTTCACGGCAGGTACGAATGGTGAACGAATTGTGTACCTCAACAGTTATGCAGCCCTACACGATTTTCTCGTTAATATATTGAAATGGCCTGATGATGAAAGTCATACCATGCCTCAACTCAAGAGTTCAAAGGACTTTATCCTCATGACCGACCCTGAAAAAGGCATCTTGTTAGCAAAGGACTTATGTCCGTTTATTGCAGATCCACTCAATCCGATGTATAATTCAGAGGAAGCATCGAAAAACGCATTCCGACTAATCACTGAGCCGACATTGTGTCCGCCCGACTTGCTTCATTATCTGCTGTCAAACCATTATTTGCCCGACCTTCAACTTCCAGGAAACAGAGAACGGGAAATGGTCGAACAAAATGCCGACTTCATCGCCCGTCATACCTTATTATATTACTATCGAGGAGATTGATTAACTGATCTTTTTCAGCTCCTGATACAAACGTTGGATGGGCAATCCCATCACGTTGAAATAACTTCCATGAATGCTCTCTACTCCGATGTAGCCAATCCATTCTTGGATACCGTATGCACCAGCCTTATCAAACGGCCGGTACGACTCAACATAATGACTGATTTCCTCATCAGTCAATTTGGCAAACCGCACATCCGTAGCTGCGGTAAAGCTTCGTTGCATATTCATGGTTGTCAGTGTCACTCCTGTATACACCTGGTGGACAGTTCCCGATAGTTTGTGCAACATCCGGCACGCATCCGTGGCATCCTCTGGCTTTCCCATAATCTCATTGTCACAAACCACGATAGTGTCGGCTGTAATCAGTAGCTCATTCTCTTCCATACGGTCGGCATACGCATTTGCTTTTTCACGTGAGATGTATTCAGCGACCTCAGATGGATATAATGAATCAGGATAAGTTTCGTCAATCCCTGGCAATGTCTTAACCTCAAAAGGAAGGCCCAAGCCAGCCAGCAGTTCTTTTCTGCGAGGAGAATTCGACGCCAGAATGATACGATAATCTTTCAAATGCTCTAACATAGTTCTTCTTTTACCAGCCAAAAGCTTTCTGATGAGTCATCCACTTACCTTGAGCCTTCAATACTTGCTCAATGACATCCCGTCCACAACCTTGTCCACCGGCGATATGAGAAATATATACCGAAATCTCCTTGATCTCAGGTGCTGCATCGGCAGGACAACAAGGCAAACCACAGCATTTCATCACCTCATAATCAGGAATATCATCACCCATATAGAGAATTTCTTCATCCTTCAATCCGTACTTCTCTTTGATTGTCGCATATTCCTTAGTCTTATATGCCGCACCCATATGTATTTCCTGAACGCCCAGACCTTGGTATCGTACTTCCACCGCATGTGACCGTCCTCCAGAAATGATAGCGATAAGCAAATCCGACTTCATCGCCAACTGAATGGCATATCCGTCCTTGATATTGATGGTTCGTGCAGGCTGACCATCCTCATACATGCCAATGGTACTGCCACTTAACACACCATCCACATCGAAAATGACAGCTCGTATCTTTGTCAAATCATAATTGATCATAATTCGTTCTTATTATATAATCATATTTACTTTTTCTGCACTTTATTTCCGAAAAGTCAGGTCTGTTCCTTTCGACTCACGCATTTCCTTTGCAATAGCATGGCGGTTGAACTTCACCTTATCCTTTACGAACTCCGGTATATTATACGAGAACATCAGCGACTTGTAATACTTCATCGGATTCTTTTGTGGCAACAAAAAAGGTTTATGTGCCTGACCGTTCGCATCTATGTATGTGAGGAACGGTCTGGTGTATAGTCCATCCAGACGACGGCTGCTATAAACCAGCCAACGGTTATTATCTGACCACGAGTGATAGCTTTCCACATCGTCACTGTTAGCTTCAGTCAAAGGATAGATACTCTGATCATCCAGATTCACCATGTATAAGTCAGCATCCTTATGCCATATGGAGAAATTGCCAAACTTATGTAAGGTAAAAGCTAAATATTTTCCATCAGGAGAGATGCGCGGGAACGAAACACTCTTTTCGTTCATCTTAGCATTATAAATGGTATCCACACGTTCTCCAAACGTACCCGTTTGAGGATCGAAATCAATTCGACATAAGCTGTAATGAGTCTCCTTATAACGATTAGGCATTGGAGAGATTGAATCGGTAGAACAGAAATACAAGCTCTTGCCATCGGGTGAGAATGTCGGGAAAGTCTCGTAGGCAGCTTTCGACATGGTCAGTGGACTGCCAATTACTTGTTTTGTTCGGGTATTATACACGACAACATCTGATTCCTTATCAAAGACTTCGATGCGGTTCACATGATTGGCAAAGAAAGCCTGTAACGTTGTGTTCGTAGAAAAGGCAATGTAGTCGCCGGACGGGTGCCAATACGGATAAACCAACGCAGAGATTGTCTGATCGGTCTTCGTATTCAACTTTTCTACTTTTTCTCCATCAAGATATACGGTACCACCATGTTTTGAACGCATGTGAAAAATCATCTTATCAGGATTACGCATTGGGAAAGAGTGACAGTTCACACAGTTAAAATCGGTCAGTTTATTCTCGTAGATCGGACTTTGCTCGTAGGTCTCCAGACAACGCTGGTAAATACCCATCTTATTCCACAGTCCATATCCAGGAGCAATCAGTCGATATGCGATGTATTTATCCACCTTATCTGAAACCACCGTCATAACAAACGGCTTTGTTCCTACCCATTCACCATTTACTTTCTTACAAACCGTGAAGCGGATATCCTTACCTTGTTCCTCCTCCAGCAGTTTATGCCAAGCCTTTTGAGGAATCTCAAAATTTGGTCCCTTCACCATAATTTTTCGCTGAGCACCTTCAATCAATAATCCGGTTTCTGCACCTTCTGCATTCATGACCATAAAGTTCAGTGGGGCAATATTCACAGGAATTGTCACCTCTTTATAGTCGGGGAAGATTTCCACTTCTTCGTTGACAGTCTTCGACACCTTTATATCGGTGGAACATGCCAGGAACACACATCCCAGCAGTAGACATATAATATATTCTAAATTCTTCATCTTAAGTTCCTTGTACTCCTACAAACATATAATAATACCAATAGGTCCTACGGTAATCACGTTTCAGAGCCGATGCCGGGTTCTTTCCAGAGCTGCGAGCGTTAAGATATGCGATCTTATATGCCTCATACCCATTAATCGTTTCCTGAGTCACGCCATGCATACGACAATAGTCCAAGTCATCCTCACTAACGGCAATCAATGCTTGTTGCATGATGACAGGCACATCCTTCATAATCTCTGTTCCATAATAATCTTCAACAAATCGTTTGATACTCTTTCCATCTTTTGCCAGCAACACAAAAGCAATGGCATAATCGCGTGTCGCCAAATCGGTCGAGCCAGCATCCAGAAGATCGAGCATATCTACATACGGCCCTTTATGGAAGATGAAGTAGTCCTCTTTCGGAAGTCCTTTCCGCTTCGGGCCGTATTCCGAATCTGCATTGACGGCGTCATCATTATATAAGAAATGACGTTGTTCCTTTGCCCAGTCAGCGTATGCCCACGTATTTTCCAACAACGAGATATATTTATCAGCCAATTCATACGATCCATAGATCAAATTAGCCTTCACCAATATCTTCACCATGGTCGGATTGCCATAGCGACTACCCACAAACGAGTCGAAGGCCTTGTTCATGGAAGCCCCCACGTTGCCCATTTGATAGTAGATATGCGACAACATGGTGGTCAAGTCTGGTACTTTTTCAGTATAATCTCCTTGAACAATAAGGGTAATTGGGCTATATTGTTCCAAATCGAAAAGATTACTCAACAATTTTCCTTTATGAGATAAAGCCAGATTATAAAGATTACGATTTAAATAATTGTTCTTCCATGCTGCCGGACTTTGCAAAAGGGCATCCCACTGTTCAGTTGCCACATAATGTTTAAGTTCTACAAGGTCGTACAAGTTCTGCTTGTTTTGCTTGGATGCAGTAGAAAACAGACTGGCTACACAGACAAAAAATACTAAAGAAAATAGGATATTCCATAATGGCTTTGCCTTCGGAAATATTTTAAAGATTCCAAAAACAAGTATTAGTCCGATCAGAGCCAGCCAAGAATATTCAAAGAAAAAGATTGGATCAATAATCGGTTCATAATAGCCATCATTCAAGAAAGCCAATCGACTACTTTGAACATTACCACTAACGATCAGAAAGAATCCGATAAGTAAAACGATTCCAATCGTAATGACCTGAAGATAAGCTTTATCATATCTACGTAACAAGTCGTATAACAAAACCGCTATCGCAAACAATATCCCGATAGGTCCTAAAAGCAGATAAACCAAAGCAGACATCACGACCGCACAGACGAGACGTCCCATCCAACCTAGTTTTTCTGCAAAAAGCGTATACAAATAAAGGCAGCCGGTCATCAGACAAAAGCCGACGTATCCATGATAATAGTAATAGTAGTCATATAAAGCACCCACCTGAAACAGTACCGGTAGAAAACAAAGAGGGAACAAATAGACGCTATTATTGATTTTCCGAAGAGCAAGCCACAGGAAAACAGCAGTCAGCACACCGAACGCAGCCGTTACGATAGCACCGACATAAGGCATCGTAAAGAACTGGATAATAAATTGCGAAACAAACAAAGACAACCCGCCATGGGTCAGATATCTTTCACAGAAAAAGGAAAGGTCATAAACGAATAGCTGTTGCTGTTCCCTATAAAAAAAGAGGTATCGTTGTGCCATTTCCAGATGCACACACAGCAAGAGGAAAGCGGCAATGCCCATAATCCATGGAAAATATTTAGCGATCTTATTCATATCATACTACCTAAACAATATGTTTCTTAAAAACGTCGCAAGTTAATCATTTTTGGTGAATAATAAACACGGAAAGGAAAGAATTCATTCAAGGTTTATACAATAACGTGAACATAAGGGTATTACAAAGAGAAATTTTATAAAAAATATTAATAAATATTTCCTTGTAATTCAACAAATTGTTGTATCTTTGCGGCCGGATTTATAGTAATATAATGTCTAACATAATTAATTTTAAGTAACTAACAATTTTATTAATGGAAGAAAACAAGAACATTAATCCGATTGAAGATTTCAATTGGGAGGCTTACGAGAGTGGTGAAACTGCTACGACTGTAAGTCATGAAGAACAAGAAAAGGCTTACGACAGCACTTTGAACAAGGTTTCTGACCGCGAAGTTGTTGACGGTAAAGTCATTGCGATGAACAAACGCGAAGTCGTTGTTAACATCGGTTACAAATCAGACGGTATCATTCCTTTGAATGAGTTCCGTTATAATCCTGACTTGAAAGTTGGTGATATCGTTGAGGTATACATCGAGAATCAGGAAGACAAGAAAGGTCAGTTGATCCTTTCACACAAGAAAGCTCGTGCAACCCGTTCATGGGATCGCGTAAACGCAGCTTTGGAAAACCAAGAAATTGTCAAAGGTTTTGTTAAATGTCGTACTAAGGGTGGTATGATTGTTGATGTATTCGGCATCGAAGCATTCTTACCAGGATCCCAAATCGACGTGAAGCCAATTCGCGACTACGATGTATTTGTAGGCAAGACAATGGAATTCAAGGTTGTTAAGATCAACCAAGAGTTCAGAAACGTTGTTGTTTCTCACAAGGCACTCATCGAAGCAGAGTTGGAACAGCAGAAGAAGGAAATTATCGGCAAGTTGCAGAAGGGTCAAGTACTCGAAGGAACTGTCAAAAATATTACAACTTACGGTGTATTCATCGACCTTGGTGGCGTAGACGGTTTGATTCACATTACCGATTTGTCATGGGGCCGCGTAAGCGATCCACACGAAGTTGTTGCTTTGGATCAGAAGTTGAACGTTGTTATCCTCGACTTCGATGAAGAGCGCAAGCGTATTGCTTTAGGTTTGAAGCAGTTGACTCCTCACCCATGGGATGCTTTGGATGAGAACTTGAAGGTTGGTGATACTGTTAAGGGTAAGGTTGTCGTTATGGCTGACTACGGTGCATTCGTTGAAATCGCTCCGGGCGTTGAAGGTTTGATTCACGTATCAGAAATGTCATGGTCACAGCACTTACGTTCAGCACAAGACTTCTTGAAAGTTGGTGACGAGGTTGAGGCTATCGTTCTGACTCTGGACCGCGAAGAGCGCAAGATGTCTTTGGGTATCAAACAATTGAGACCAGATCCATGGGAAACTATCGAAGATAAGTATCCTATCGGTTCTAAGCACGTTGCTAAGGTTCGTAACTTCACGAACTTCGGCGTATTCGTAGAACTTGAGGAAGGTGTTGACGGTTTGATCCACATCTCAGACCTGTCATGGACTAAGAAGATCAAACACCCGAGTGAGTTTACTCAGATTGGTGCTGACATCGATGTTATCGTTCTTGAAATAGATAAGGAAAACCGTCGCTTGAGCCTTGGTCACAAGCAGTTGGAAGAGAATCCTTGGGATGTATTCGAAACTGTATTCACAGTAGGTTCCGTACACGAAGGTCAGATTATCGAAATGCTGGATAAGGGCGCAGTTATCTCATTACCTTACGGTGTTGAAGGTTTCGCAACTCCGAAGCACCTCGTTAAGGAAGACGGTACTCAAGCTCAGTTGAATGAGAAACTTAACTTTAAGGTTATCGAGTTCAACAAGGACGCTAAGAGAATCATTCTTTCTCACAGCCGTATCTTCGAAGATGCTCAGAAGGCTGAGGTAAGAGCAGAGCGTAAAGCTAAGAAGGCTACTAAGAAGGAAGAGGCTCCTGTAATTCAGAATCAGGCTGCTTCAACCACATTAGGTGACTTGGATGCTTTAGCTGCTTTGAAAGAGCAAATGGAAAAAGGTGAAAACTAATTTTCGTTAAGCAATAAATAGAACGGGCTGTCCACATGGACAGCCCGTTTTTATTTATCTACGAGTTTTACAAATTTACCATAGAGGTCATTTTGTGGATTTTCGGCCTGGTGAACCCTAAGGGTTCACCTTTTTGATTTTTTCGGCTTTACAATCATTTGATTATAAGCGAATTATAAAATCGGTGAAGGTGAAGGCTATTTTTTAATTTAAGAGCATAGGGAGGTTTTAACGGGAAAGATAACGGGAACGATAACATTGACTGTAGGGGACGACCTTGTGTCGTACCGCTGGTATATTATTGTCGTATTTTTCTTTTCAGAATTCGAGTTTTTTGGGCCAAAATCTGAGTTTTTGAAGTTGAAAATCAAGTTTCTGAAGCAAAATACTCAGTTTTTGAAAGCGAACAATTATTGTTGGATGTTTATTGTTCTATACCTTTTAAAAATACCCGTTTGATAATCGGAGATGTATATGAATAAGGAATGAAATCAATTGATGGTATTGGCTCGGTAATAAAGAAGTTTGCTACCTTACCTCTTCCTATCGAACCGTAATCCGCACTTTGTCCCATCGCATATGCTGAATTGATGGTTGCCGCATTCAAGGCCTCAGCAGGTAGAAGTCTAAGTTTGATGCATGCTAATGAGACAATAAACTTCATATCACCCGAAGGAGTAGATCCAGGATTATAGTCACTTGCAACAGCTACACCCAATCCGGCATCAATCATCTTACGGGCCTTTCCATATGGCATATTCAAGAAGAAAGAAGTACCAGGAAGTACCGTAGGCATAGTCTCTGTACCACGAAGGATTTCAATTTCCTCTTCCGTCATACTTTCCAGATGATCGACTGAGAGTGCGTTCCACTTCACACCTACCTCGACGCCGCCAGAAGATGCCAATTCGTCAGCATGTATCTTAGGACGCATACCATATTTAGCGCCAGCCTCAAGGATACGTTCCGTTTCCTGAGGAGTAAAAAATCCTTCATCACAAAAGACATCGATAAAATCAGCCAAGTGTTCCTGGCCAACAGCAGGGATCATCTCACGGATAAGCATATCGACATACTCAGCTTGACGTCCGGAATATGCCCGTCCAACAGCATGAGCACCCAGAAAAGTAGATACCACCTTCAGCGGTGTTGTATCCTTGATACGTTGAATGACATGAAGCATCTTCAACTCATCCTCCGTATTCAATCCATATCCGCTCTTGATTTCAAGACATCCGGTTCCTTTGCGCAACATTTCCTCCACCCGACGCATAGCCTGCTGATAGAGTTCCTCTTCAGAAAGTGTATGCAAAAGGTCGGCCGAGTTCAAGATTCCTCCTCCGCGCTTTGCAATTTCCGCATAACTTAACCCTTGAATCTTGTCAACAAACTCATGCTCTCTGCTTCCGGCATATACGATATGAGTATGTGGGTCGCACCATGAAGGAAGCACTGCTCCACCTTTGGCATCTACCACCTTCATATCATCCGAGGCTGCAGGGCAATGCTCCATTGTACCCATTGAAACAAAGATACCATCTTCGACATAGAGCCATGCGTCAGTGAATTGATTGAAAGAAGCCATCTCGGTTCCTTGCAAACGCAAGAAACCGTGATGGTCTATACCTGCTAAAATACCAATGTTCTTTACTAATAGTTTCATCAACGTAAAAATTCAATTGAATGTGCAATGTGCGTGTACATTACCTGGTCTTCCTTGAGGAACGGAACAATCTTCCGGTAAGCCTCGTAGATAGCCTCAATGGCTGGAGACGACTTCAATGGGCGACGGAAGTCGAGTGCCTGAGCCGCATTAAACAATTCGATAGCCAAGACCTTCTCGGTATTGTACACCACCTTATATAATTTAGTAGCCGCATTCGCACCCATACTCACATGGTCTTCCTGGTCTTGCGAAGAAGGAATGCTGTCGACTGATGCCGGCATGCCTAATGTCTTGCTCTGGCTTACAACTGCAGCCGCAGTATATTGCGTTATCATAAATCCGCTGTTCACGCCCGGGTTAGCCACCAAGAAACTTGGTAAACCACGAGTGCCTGAAACCAGACGATAGATACGACGTTCAGAGATGTTAGCAAGTTCTGATAAGGCAATCGACAGGAAGTCGAGCGGCATAGCAATCGGTTCACCATGGAAGTTACCAGCTGAAATAACCGCATCCTCATTCTCACACACGATTGGGTTATCGGTGACAGAATTGATTTCCCGGTCGATCACGGAGTAGACATAGTTGATTGTATCCTTTACAGCTCCGTGTACTTGTGGAATACAACGGAACGAATACGGATCCTGTACGTTCACTTTCGGTTGTTTAATCAACTCACTGCCTTCCAACAACTGACGAATATAATCAGCTGTCTCTATCTGACCTTTATGAGGACGCAACATATGAACTGTATGAGTGAACGGATCGATTCGACCATCGAAAGCTTCCAACGACATCGTTGCGATCTTATCAGCCCATGTACTCAGACGTTTAGCATTGATCAATGCCCAAACGGCGAAGGATGCCATATTCTGTGTACCGTTCAGCAAGGCCAGACCTTCTTTCGAAGCCAGTTTGATAGGTGACCAATTCATCTTCTTCAAAAGTTCGGCACCTGTCATTCGTTGTCCTTGAAATTCTACCTCACCCATGCCAAGCATTGGCAAACAGAGATGAGCCAACGGTACTAGATCGCCCGAAGCGCCCAATGAACCTTGCATATAAACGATAGGATAAACATCGTTGTTGAAGAAATCAATCATTCTCTCCACTGTATCCAGCTTACAACCGGAATAACCATAGCTCATGTTCTGGATTTTCAACAGAATCATGATCTTCACAATATCATTCGGTACTCTTTCACCAACGCCACAAGCATGCGACATGATCAAGTTGACCTGCAGTTCCGACAATTGGTCAGCACCAATAGAGACCTTACACAAAGAGCCAAAGCCTGTTGTCACACCATAGATAGGCTCACACTCTCTCTCGATTTTCTCATCCAAGTATTTTCGGCAACGAACAATCCTCTTACGAGCATCTTCGCTCAATTCAATTTTATAGCCTTTGCGGATAATCTCGTCTATTCTTTCTATAGTCAAATGTTCAGCATTAATTTGATGTATCATGGTAATACCTTATTTATTAAATATATTTACTGCGTTATCAATCACATTATCTTCTACCAAGTTAGGCATAGTCACTTTCAGACCAGGCGTTCGCTCCATCTCACGCTGGATAGCGTGCATGGATCCTTCGTTTCGAGCCCAACTTCGACGAGCGATACCATTGTTGACATCCCAAAGAAGCATTTCCCGTATATGACGATCCGAATCCTCACTACCATCAATCACCATTCCAAATCCACCATTCATCACTTCTCCCCAGCCTACGCCACCACCATTGTGGATAGATACCCAGGTAGCACCGCGGAAAGCATCACCAATCACGTTTTGAACAGCCATATCGGCACAGAACTGTGAACCGTCATAGATATTGCTGGTCTCACGGAATGGAGAGTCGGTACCTGAAACATCGTGATGGTCACGTCCAAGTACAACAGGACGAGAGATTTTTCCTTCACGAATCGCTTTGTTGAAAGCCAACGCTATTTTCGTACGTCCCTCCGCATCTGCATACAAAATACGAGCTTGAGAGCCTACCACCAAGTGGTTCTTGCCAGCTTCCTTGATCCAATGGATGTTATCGTCAAGCTGATGGACAATCTCTTGAGGAACTGTTTTTCTCATTTCTTCCAACACTTCCGTTGCTAGGCGGTCGGTTTCTGCCAGATCCTCAGGTTTGCCTGATGAGCATACCCAGCGGAAAGGTCCAAAGCCATAATCGAAAAACATCGGTCCCATAATATCCTGTACATAAGACGGATAACGGAACTTGCCGTTTGGTAAGAGGATGTCAGCTCCTGCACGACTGGACTCCAAAAGGAAAGCATTGCCATAGTCGAAGAAGTACATCCCATGAGCAGTCAACTTATTGATGGCAGCCACTTGACGACGTAAGGACTCCTGTACACGTTCCTTAAACAAAGTCGGATTCTCAGCCATCATCACTTTCGATTCCTCAAGGCTCATTCCTACTGGATAATAACCACCTGCCCAAGGATTATGCAAGGAAGTCTGGTCACTACCCAGATCCACCCGAATATCCTCATCAGCCAGTCGTTCCCATAAGTCAACGATATTGCCAACATATGCCATGGAAACTGTCTTTTTTGCCTTCACAGCCTCACGGATTTTCGGAATTAGTTCATTCAAGTCGGTATGTAACTCATCTACCCAACCCTGATCGAAGCGTTTCTGGGCAGCTTTCGGGTTGATTTCTGCTACTACACTGACAACTCCTGCTATATTACCTGCTTTCGGTTGAGCACCCGACATACCACCGAGACCGGATGATACGAACAACATTCCATGAATATCTGTTTCACCAGGTTTCAACCGTTTGCGAGCTGCATTTAGAACCGTGATGGTTGTACCATGAACGATACCCTGCGGTCCGATATACATATATGAGCCAGCCGTCATCTGACCATATTGGCTAACACCCAAAGCATTGTCGCGTTCCCAATCATCCGGTTTAGAATAATTAGGGATAACCATACCATTTGTCACAACTACTCTCGGTGCATTCTTATGTGAAGGGAACAATCCCAGCGGATGACCAGAATACATCACCAAAGTCTGTTCATCAGTCATCTCACTCAAATATTTCATCACCAAGCGATATTGAGCCCAATTCTGGAAGACAGCACCATTACCTCCATATGTAATCAACTCATGAGGGTGTTGGGCAACGGCCTTATCCAAATTATTTTGAATCATCATCATGATAGCTGCAGCCTGTTTCGAACGATGAGGATAAGCATCAATTGGACGAGCGTACATCTCATAGCGAGGACGGAAGCGATACATATAGATACGTCCATATTTCTTCAGTTCCTCTGCAAATTCAGGGGCGAGGACAGCATGGAACTTCTTCGGAAAATAGCGTAAGGCATTCCGGAGAGCCAATTTCTTTTCCTCTGGAGTCAGGATATCCTTTCTACGTGGAGCATGATTCACCTCCACATCATAAGGTTGTGGTTCCGGTAACGCATCCGGTATTCCCATTTGAATATCCTTAACGAATTCTTCTTGTGTCATAGTATTTAGATTTTAGATTCAACAATTTCTATAATCTCAGCTTCCACTTCTTTAGCTTTACCAATCAGTTGGTTAGCCTCATCTATCAGCTCATCAGCTACCACTCTGTCCTTCAGACTACCTGCATTAATCTTCACGTTCAGTCCGGCACCCAACACAGCAGCACGAATAGCCAAAGCACCGACGCCCGCATCCGACACGCTATTCGGATTACCAAATTCTGCCATAGCCTTACACAGTTCAAAAGCTTTATATGAAGCCTTCATCGTGCGAAGTGGTACTTGAGCAGCATAGAGTGTAGCGTCCTGAATGGCTTTTGAACGAACAACTTTCTCCTCTTCGGTTGTCTTCGGAAGTCCGAAAGCCGACATAATGCGATTGAAAGCATCTGTATCCTCATCCACCAAGTGTAAGAGTTCATTCATTATAGCCTGACCTTTGTCAGCCCACTCACTGAACTCCGGACAACGATCGTCCCATCCTGGTTTATGGCTTGATAGGTTAGCAACCATCGTACCCAAGGCAGCACCAAGAGCACCCATATAAGCAGAGATGGTACCACCGCCAGGAGCAGGTGACTCACGGGAAGTCTCATTTGCGAACTCGTCGACAGTCAGGTCGACCAGTTTCTTCCGCTTGTCAGCATCTTCCAATAAGAATTCAATGACTTTCTCACGTGGATTGAAAGGTTTCAGGTCGTCCAATCCCATAGAATGGATTGCGATATTGATGATATCCGCCTCTGGAATACCCGTCGAACGGTTTTGTTTCTTCAAGAAATATTTTCCAGCTTCAATCAAGGTCCGTTTAGGTATCAAACCTACAATCTCAGTACCTGTTACGCGCACGCCACGGTTTTGAGCACAACGACAAACTTCGTCAAAAGCAACATGCAATGGAGTCACATTGATATTAGTAATGTTCATGGATACCTGAGCAATCTTATACTCATCGATATACCATCCAATAGCCTTGGTAGCTTTTAGCGTTCCCGGACGCATC
>CAMVLL010000067.1 GCA_947168315.1 uncultured Bacteroidota bacterium
TCAGCTATAATTTCAATTCAAGTAGTAAGAGCAGTCAGACAACTAACAGTGGTGGCTCTTTGTTCGAAGGAAAAGAATTCTAATTTAAGAATTACCCATCTGCTATAGGGGCCTATCTTGTGTAGGCCCGTACCAAAAAATGCCATTATTTCTAATTATCCGCATAGGGTAAAATGGAGATTTTGGGCCTTGTGAACCATAATGGTTCACCTTTTTGGATTTTTGAATTTTGCAATTGGTTGAAAATAAACGAATTACAAAATTGGTGAAGGTGAAGGATGTTTTTTAATTCTAGAACATAGGGGTATTTCTGTCACCTTTTTACGGCATTCTCCAAAAACTTTAGTGGTTTAACTTGTCTAGGCCTGTAATTTCTTAATATATTTTAACAAACCAGGGGTAAAAATGCAACACTTTTTTATTAACTTGCAATCCAAATAGTTATGCGACAAATAAATAAAAACACATATCGTATGAAAATCCTCAAGAATTTGTTATTCGTGTGCATTCTTGCGGTGCTGACGGCCTGCTCAGAGGATGCGATAGCTCCCCAAGCCGAGATAATCCCAAGCACAGGGGAAGAATCGGTGGACTTGATCAGTATGGTCGTTCCCGATATTGAGATCGCTGATGCGACAACCCGTTCGAAATTTATTGATGACGGTACAGAACTGAAGTTCGTTTGGCAGGAGAACGATGCGATTGGCGTAGTGCCAATGGCAGGCGCTCCTTTGTATTTCCCTATTCAATCGGAGAATATCCAAAACAATACGGCTATATTTGATGGCGGTAGATGGGCTATGAAAACAAATGAGAAGTATGCTGCATTTTATCCCATCACGCAAAAAAATCAAAAGACAGATGTCAAGCATATTTCCATTGACTATACAGGCCAGACACAAAGTAATTATATGAATTACGACTTCCTGGCTACAGGTGCCGTTCAACCGAAGGATGGTGCGGTGAAGTTCACGATGCAACGTCTTTCTGCTATCTTGAAGATTCAGGTTAATGTTTCAGCCGACAATCATGTGCAATACTGTTCATTGTCAGCGAAGGATGCCGTGTTCGGTCTCAAGGGTACACTTGACCTTTCAGGAACCAATCCTGTCTATACACCAGAGGTTATGACAAGATCCATCAATACAAGTCTCGTTACAGACAAGATATCTTCTGATGAAACCTTTACGTTCTACCTGATGATTCCACCGACCGACTTAAGTGGAAAGGTATTAACTTTACTGCTAAACTCCGATTCAGGAACCGCTAAGAGGGCTATCTTCACAGGTCAGAACTTCGAAGCAGGGAAAGCGTATGTGCTTAATTTAGGATTAGCTTCTGACCCATTAATTAAGAACGCGAACCTGATTGCAGCTGCTGGTTTAAGTGATATATCAAGCACCCAAATAAATGTATGGGCTAATAGGGAACGAATCCTCAAGGTAACTAGTATAGATGTTTCTGGTTTGGATGACCCGACGGTATGTGATGATATTAGATACTTCAGAAATCTGACATCTTTGACTTGCTACTCCAACCAGTTGACTTCATTGGATGTATCGAACAATCCGGCATTGGTAGATTTGAATTGTAGAAACAACCAGTTGACTTCATTGGATGTGTCGAACAACATGGCTTTGAAAACATTGTTTTGTTCCCAAAACCAGATGACTTCATTAGACTTGTCGAACAACACAGCTTTGACATATTTGAATTGCCACTTCAACGAGTTGGCTTCATTAGATTTGTCAAACAATAAAGCCTTGACATATTTGAATTGCGGAATTAATCAGTTGACTTCGTTGGATGTTTCGAACAACGCGGTATTGATAGATTTGCTATGCGATAGCAATCAATTGACTTCGTTGGATGTTTCGAACAACTTGTTGTTGAAGCGTTTGGATTGCAGTTTCAATCAGTTGACGTCGTTAAATGTAGATAATAATAAAGAACTGGTTACGCTCAATTGTGGAGCTAATAAAATCACTAAATTTACCGTTGATACGAGTAGCGAGGGCCTTAAGAACCTTCGTACCTTGGATATATCTTATTGTAAAGGTCTTGATGAGTTGAATTGTTATCCGAAATTTGGAAGTCGCGGGTTCCTGACTACGTTGAAAATTACTGAATGTACCAACTTAACTCTTGTGAATTGCTCTTGGAATCAATTGACATCCTTGGAGATTCCTACAACCACTACCCTTTGGTTTGGATTGTCTTGCCATAATAACCTGCTGAAGACTTTGGACATTTCGAAGTGTACGAAACTTCCTTTGAATGTAATCTATTGTGGTAGTCAATGGACGAATGCGAATAAGACGACATCCCAGACCATGACATTGTATTATTCTTCACAGAATACGGGTACATTTACTTCAACATCAGCTTATAACACTTATGTGACGCTTGTAAAAAAATAAATCCTTATGAAATCATTGAAACACGCACTATTTTTGTTCCTCCTTGCCGTTCTTGCGGCCTGCTCGGAGGATTCGATAGCTCCTCAAGCTGAGATAATCCCAAGCACAGGGGAAGAATCGGTGGACTTGATCAGTATGGTCGTTCCCGATATTGAGATCGCTGATGCGACAACCCGTTCGAAATTTATTGATGACGGTACAGAACTGAAGTTCGTTTGGCAGGAGAACGATGCGATTGGCGTAGTGCCAATGAGTGGTAATCCATTACGCTTCCCCATTCATGCGGAGAATGCTCAGAAGAATACCGCGGTATTCGATGGTGGTCAGTGGGCTCTTCGCACGAATGCGAAATATGCAGCTTTTTATCCCATCAAAGTAAACAATCAGGCAACAGATGTTAAACACATTGCCATAGACTATACTGGCCAGACACAAAGTAATTGGATGAAGTATGACTTTCTGGCTACAGGTGCCGTTCAACCGAAGGATGGTGCGGTGAAGTTCACGATGAAACGGCTTTCGGCTATTCTGAAGATTAAGGTAGGTGTTTCTTCAGGTGTCCATGTTCGTTATTGTACATTGACTGCTGACGAAGCCGTGTTCGGCGTCAAAGGAGCGCTTGACCTTTCGGGAACAAATCCAGTTTACAAACCGAATGCCATGTCAAAAAGCATCCATACGGATATAGGCATGGACAAGGAGTCTACTGATGAAACCTTTACATTCTATCTGATGATTCCACCGACTGACTTGAGTGGTAAAACTTTGGTTTTACACTTGAATTCTGATTCTGGAACTGCAAAGGAAGCCGAATTTGATGGAAAGAACTTCGAAGCTGGGAAAGCCTATGATATAGATGCGGGGGAATCTTATGATCCTCTTATCAGGAATGCGAATTTAATTGCGGCAGCCGGGCTCAGTGATGTGGCAGTGGGTGGTGTTGTAAATGTTTTCGCTCAAAGGGAACGAATTCTGAAAGTGACTAGTATAAATGTTTCTAGTAAGAACGATCCGTCAATTTGTGATGAGATTGAATATTTCAGAAAGCTGGAGGTCTTGTATTGCTACAGTAACAAGATGACTTCGTTGGATGTATCGAATAATCCGTCTTTGAAAATCTTGTATTGCTACAACAACCAGTTGACCTCGTTGGATGTATCGAAAAATCTGGCTTTGACCTCTTTGCGTTGCTTCTCCAACCAGTTGACTTCGCTGGATGTATCGAATAATCCGGCGCTGGCCGATTTGCGTTGCGACTCCAACCAGTTGCCTTCGTTGGATGTATCGAATAATCCGGCACTGGCCAATTTGTATTGCTACAGCAACCAGTTGTCTTCGTTGGATGTATCTAACAATCCGGCACTGGCCAATTTGTATTGCGACAATAACCAGTTGTCTTCGTTGGATGTATCTAACAATCCGGCATTAACTTATTTGATTTGCTTTAGCAACCAGTTGTCTTCGTTGGATGTATCTAACAATCCGGCTTTGGAGATCTTGTATTGCTACAGCAACCAGTTGACTTCGTTGGATGTATCTAACAATCCGACATTAATCAATTTGTCTTGCTATAGCAACCAGTTGCCTTCGTTGGATGTATCTAACAATCCGGCTTTAACCAATTTGCGTTGCTACAGCAACCAGTTAACTTCGTTGGATGTGTCTAACAATCCGGCATTGACGTTTTTGGATTGCGGTTCCAACCAGTTGCCTTCATTGGATGTGTCTAATAATATGGCACTGACTGATTTGTTTTGCGACAATAATCAGATTAGCTCCTTTACGGTTACGAATCATTCATCTCTCAAGGCTTTATACATACAATATAACCCAAAACTAACTTCTTTAGATTGCTCGAATAACATATTATCGAACTTGTCTTTTACAGGTTGTACTGCACTAAAGAGTCTGGACTGTAATAAGAATCGACTTAAAAATTTGAGTATCAGTAAATTCTTCCCTACGCTGACAAGATATAATGTGTTCTGTGGTAATCAGAGGGATTCAAATGGTGAGAGCCAGGAAATGAAGCTCTATCATAATGTACAAGATAATACTACATTACGGGAAACATCGTTACGAAACTGGAATGTGACATTAGTCGTTAGTGAGTAAAATGTGGGGCCTAGCTTGTCTAGGCCCACAATTACTCACATCCTAAATAGTTATGCTATAAATAAATAATACACATATCGTATGAGAATCTTCAAGAATTTATTATTCCTGTGCATTCTTGCAGTGCTGACGTCCTGCTCAGAGGATGCGATAACTCCCCAAGCTGAGATAATCCCAAGTAAAGGGGAAGAATCGGTGGACTTGATCAGTATGGTCGTTCCCGATATTGAGATCGCTGATGCGACAACCCGTTCGAAATTTATTGATGACGGTACAGAACTGAAGTTCGTTTGGCAGGAGAACGATGCGATTGGCGTAGTGCCAATGGCAGGCGCTCCTTTGTATTTCCCGATACACTCGGAGAATATTCAAAAGAATACGGCAGTGTTCGATGGAGGCAGTTGGGCGATGAAGACAAATGAGAAGTATGCTGCTTTTTATCCTATTGATGTAAACAATCAGACAACAGATATGAAGCACATTGCCATTGACTATACAGGCCAGACACAAAGTAATTATATGAATTACGATTATCTGGCAACGGGTGCCATAAAGCCGAAGGACGGTGCGGTGAAGTTCACGATGCAACGCCTTTCTGCCATTCTGAAGATTCAGGTTAACGTTTCGAATGGCGATCATCTTCGTTACATTACGCTGGTTGCTCCAGATCTTGTTTTTGGTGTAAGTGGAACCCTCGACCTTTCTGGAAATTCACCTGTATATACACCGAAAGAAATGACAAAGTTTATCAATACGGATATTGGAGTGGAACGTGTCTTCACGTCGGATGAGACCGTTTCAATATATATGATGATTCCACCAGCTGATCTTAGCGGAAAAGAACTGAAGCTTCGTCTGACCTCGGATGAAGGTTATGCCTACGAAAAAACCTTGACGGGTAAGAACTTTGAAGCAGGTAAAGCCTATATTATTGAAGCAGGCCATGCAGATCATGCTATGATTACGAACAGTAAGCTGATAGAAGCTGCAGGACTGAGCTCTTTAGCTGGGAGTGAAGGCTTGGATGCCTGGGAACATCGAAATAGGATTCGACAAGTGACCACGATTTACGTATCCGTTGTGAAAGACTCAACGGTATGTGATGAGATAGGTTTCTTCAGAAATCTGCAAGAATTGGATTGTAGTTATAATAATATTACTTGTTTGGATTTATCGAATAATCAGGCATTAACTACTTTAAAATGCAGTTACAATAAGTTGACCGATTTGGACGTATCAACCTGTCCGGCATTGACTACTTTAGAATGTACGTATAACTCAGAATTGACTTCTTTAAATATTTCAAACAATCCGGCATTGACCAATTTAAAATGCAATTACTGCAATTTAGCTACTTTAGATGCTTCAACCTGTCCGGCATTGACTGAATTAAATTGCGATTGCAACGATCAGTTAGTTTCATTAAATGTATCAAATTGTCCTGCATTGACCTATTTGGCTTGTAGAGCAAGCCAGATTACCTCCTTGGATGTCTCGAAATGTGTATTATTGAAAGAGTTATATTGTTATAGTTGTAGTTTAACCTCTTTGGATGTCTCAAATAATCCAGTTCTGGCCTATTTGATGTGCAACCAAAACGAGTTAACTTCTTTGGATATCTCAAGCTGTCAGGGATTGAAAAGCTTGAGTTGTTATAATAATCAGTTGACTTCCTTGGATGTTTCGAATTGTCTGGATTTGGAACAACTCGTTTGCTACGAAAACCAATTAACCTCTTTGGATGTTACAAATAATAAGAATTTGAAAAAAATTAACTGCAATTATAACCCTTTGACAACGTTCTCTATAAATACAGGTGTGGGAGGCCTTAACAAGCTTGAAGAACTTAGTCTTAATGGATGTTCGAACCTTGAAACGCTGTATTGCGGTAATCGGGATAATAAAGGTAACTTGAAATCGTTGAGTTTATTGAATTGCACCAAGTTGTCGGAAATGAATTGTGTGGGTAACCTTCTGATAGACTTGGGTGTCGCACAATGTACCAATTTGACTAGTCTGTATTGCAGTTCGAATATGATTAGTGGCTTGAATATCACTAAGAATAAAATGTTGCCTTTGGATAATCTCGTTTGTGGCCGTCAATGGGCAAATGAAGCTAAGACGGAATCACGTACGTTGTACTTGTATTATACTTCAAGTAATACAGGCTCATTACCGCAAATATCGAATAACAACTCGAACGTGATTTTGCAATTGCAATAAAGTGTGCATTTGTCATAATGAAAAAAATCGTCTGCATCCATTGGGTGCAGACGATTGTCAATATATAATAAGTATACTTATTTTTTCAGGTAATCACACAGTTTCTTAACGGCCCGTGCTCGATGGCTGATCTGATTCTTGATGTCTTCGCCTAATTCAGCAAAAGTTTTGTCATAACCATCAGGGACAAAGACAGGATCGTAACCAAAACCAGCCTCTCCTCTCTTCTCTTCGATGATTTTACCTTTAACCAACCCTTCGAAAAGATGCTCTTCTCCGTTTTCTATTAAACAGATGGCTGTACGAAACTGAGCTTCGCGGTTTGTTTTTCCTTTCAGGTGTTCCAATAGTTTCTTCATATTTGCCTGGGAATCATGACCCTCGCCGGCATATCGGGCAGAAAAAACGCCTGGGGCTCCGTTCAGTGCTTTTACTTCTAGACCAGTATCATCGGCAAAACAATCCAAATGATAATGCTGATAGATATATTTGGCCTTCATCTTGGCATTGCCTTCCAATGTATCGGCTGTCTCAGGGATATCAACGTGACAATTGATGTCGTTCAGACTGAGAATCTCAATCTGTTCACCCAGAATAGCTTTTATCTCGGTCAGCTTATGAAGGTTGTTTGTCGCAAAAACCAGTTTCTTTTTCATTTTACTTTCAGTTTATCAAATCCTTCTCCATAGACTCCAACGACGTTGCTCTGTGAGATGAAAGCGTGTGGGTCGATATCCTTGACCAAACGGAAGATTTCTAGGGATTGCGTTTTCTTTGCCATGACGACAACTACTTTGATATTCTCTTTGCTATACCATCCTACTCCATCAAGTAATGTTACGCCTCGGTGAATACGCGTATTGATACCTTCAGCTATCTCATCATGTTTCTTCGAGAAAATCATAAACTGGACAGATTGTCTGGCTGAGTTGATGACGTAATCGATGACGAGACTCATGATGAATAAGATACAGAAACCGAAAAGCACGCGCTTCCAATCGTGGAAAACAAAATAACAGGAGGAAATGATAACAATATCGCAATACATCATCATCCTGCCAAGCGAAACATCCTTGTATTTGTTGATCGTCCAAGCAATGATATCCGTTCCTCCCGTACTTCCACCACAGCTGAAGACCAATCCAATGCCAAATCCTAACATTCCGGCACCAATTACGGTAGCCATGAACTCTTGACCAGGACCGAGCAACATAGGGAGCTCTCCATTGGCATCTTTAAGGATGAATTGGAAGAACCACAACAAGAAAGTAACGACAAAGACTGCATAGATTGTCTTCATCAAGAACTTTAGTCCGAGAATCTTCAACGCAATCAACAAGAACAACACGTTGACAACGAAGTAAACATTCTGAATTTCCAGTCCTATCGAATAATAAATGATAGTTGCAATACCAGTTACACCGCCTGTTGTCAGTTTATAGGGCAACAAAAATACGGTAAAGGCAAGAGCATAAAGGATTAATCCGAACGTAATCGTCAGATAATCCTTGATGTTTCTTTTCATTGTGATGTTCGTGTTCATAAGTATTAGATCTAAGTTTTGTTTTTCGATTACAGAACGATGTTCACAATCTTCTTTGGTACGACGATAATCTTCTTAGGTGTCTTACCGTCAATCCATTTTTGTGATTGTTCCTCTGTCAAAACAGTCTTTTCGATAGTCTCACGGTCTGCATCTACTGGGAAATCCATTGTGAAACGAGCCTTGCCATTGAAAGAGATAGTGTATTTGACAGTATCTTCTTTCAGATAAGCTTCGTTGTATGCAGGCCATTGAGCATCACATACACTGGTCGTATGGCCAAGAACCTCCCATAACTCCTCGCTGATATGTGGAGCAAACGGAGCCAGCAAGATAACGAGGCTTTGGAATACCTCCTTGTTACGACATTTCAGCTGTGCCAATTCGTTTACGCAAATCATAAACGCACTGATTGAAGTGTTGTATGAGAAATTCTCAATGTCGCTTGTGACTTTCTTAATCAGTTTGTGGATGCTCTTCAACTCCTCCTTGGTCGGTTCGCCTTCAACAGGTAAGAATTGTCCGTCACGACTGTAGAAGAGATTCCATAGTTTCTTTAAGAAACGGTGTACACCGTCGATTCCGTTGGTATCCCAAGGCTTGCTTTGTTCAACAGGGCCGAGGAACATCTCATACATTCTTAAGGTGTCGGCGCCATAGCGCTCAACAATCATATCTGGATTCACTACGTTGAACATCGACTTACTCATCTTCTCGATAGCCCATCCGCAGATATACTTACCACCTTCGAGGATGAACTCTGCATTTTGATAGTCTGGACGCCAGTTTTTGAACGCTTCAATATCGAGCACGTCGTTAGATACGATGTTTACGTCGACATGAATCGGAGTTACATCATACTGATCCTTCAATCCGAGGGAAACGAATGTGTTGGTGTCCTTGATACGGTATACAAAATTGCTTCGTCCCTGAATCATACCTTGGTTAATCAGTTTCTGGAACGGCTCTTCCTTAACGCTAACACCAATATCGTGCAAGAACTTATTCCAGAAGCGGGAATAAATCAAGTGACCAGTCGCATGTTCTGTACCACCGACATACAAATCGACATTCTGCCAATAGTTATCTGCCTTCTCTGATACCAAAGCTTGGTTGTTATGAGGATCCATATAACGCAGATAGTATGCAGAAGAACCGGCAAAGCCTGGCATGGTGTTCAATTCCAATGGGAAGATATTGACATTATCAATCAGTTGCTTGTCGACAACTTCACCTTTAGTCACATCCCAAGCCCATTTAGTAGCACGACCCAACGGTGGCTCGCCTGTTTCAGTCGGTTCGTATTTATCAATTTCGGGTAGTTCGAGTGGTAATTTCGATTCATCAATCATATAAGCCATGCCTTCCTTATAATATACAGGGAAAGGTTCGCCCCAATATCGCTGGCGACTGAAGATCGCGTCGCGAAGACGGTAATTCACCTTGACTCTTCCTAAGTGATGACTCTCAACATAACGTTTGGTAGCAGCAATAGCCTCCTTGATGGTTAAGCCATTCAAGTTCAAGTCGCAATAAGGCTCCACTCCTACCCTTGGTGAGTTCGTGACAATACCTTCCTTAGCATCGAAACTCTCTTCGCTTACATCACAACCCTCTACCAGAGGAACGATAGGAAGGTTGAAGTGTTTTGCAAAAGCATAGTCACGACTGTCGTGTGCAGGAACAGCCATGATAGCTCCTGTTCCATAACCCGACAAAACGTAGTCGCTGATCCAAATAGGAACAGCCTCACCAGTGAACGGATTGATGGCATACGAACCACTGAAGACACCTGTCACCTTACGGTCGGCGATACGCTCGCGCTCGGTACGTTTCTTTGTACGATCCAGGTAATCTTCTACCTCAGCCTTTTGCTCTGCAGTCGTCACTTGGGGAACAAGCTCACTTTCAGGAGCAAGTACCATAAAGGTAACGCCATACATGGTATCGGCACGTGTCGTAAAGATGGTGAATTCCAAATCACTGTCCTTCACTTTGAACTGTACCTCGGTACCTTCTGAACGTCCGATCCAGTTTCGTTGTGTCTCTTTCAAAGAATCTGTCCAATCAATATGGTCCAGACCATCCAACAAACGCTGTGCATAAGCAGAAACACGCAAACACCATTGGCGCATCTTCTTTTGAACGACAGGATAACCACCACGAATGGAAACGCCGTCAACCACTTCGTCGTTTGCCAATACGGTTCCTAATTTCGGACACCAGTTCACCATCGTCTCACCCAAATAAGCGATACGGTAGTTCATCAAGATTTGTTGCTTCTCGATCTCACTCTTTGCATTCCACTGCTCAGCGGTAAAATGCAATTCTTCTGAACAAGCCACGTCAAGACCCTTTGTTCCTTCCTTCTCAAAGTGTTGAACTAATGTCTCTATCGGTTGAGCCGACTGACATTTGTTGCAATAGAAGTATCCGAACATCTTTTGGAATGCCCATTGTGTCCAATGATAATAGTCGGGATCGCATGTGCGAACCTCGCGTTCCCAATCGAAGCAGAAACCAATCTTATCTAATTGCTCACGATAACGGTTAATATTGTTGACGGTCGTAATTGCAGGATGCTGACCGGTTTGAATAGCATATTGTTCGGCAGGAAGTCCGTATGCATCGTACCCCATCGGATTGAGCACGTTGAATCCTTGCAAGCGTTTGAAGCGTGCGTAGATATCACTGGCGATATATCCAAGTGGATGTCCGACATGCAATCCCGCTCCAGAAGGATAAGGGAACATGTTCAATACATAAAACTTCTTCTTTGATTCGTCTTCGACAACACGATAGGTGTGATTCTCGACCCATCTCTTCTGCCACTTTTTCTCGATCTCTCTGAAATTATATTCCATGTTGCTTTATTTAAAGTCGTTTTAACGGCCGCAAAGATAATGAAAATCAGCCTAATATAAATAGAAAAAAGCAGAATTATGTTGTTTGACTTGCAGAAATAGAAGCATTTCGTTATTTTTGTTGTAAGGAAAACAATTAAAAAAAGAAAAGTATGGAGAAAAAAACAATTGTAGCTCGCGTTGAAGTATTGCCGGGCAAGGAAGAAGCTTTCAAGAAAGTAGCAGAAGGAGTGATCGAAGGTACACGTAAGGAAGCAGGTAATATAAGTTATAATCTTTATCAGAATACGACTGTTCCTACCATGTTCGTCTTTTATGAGGAATATAAGGATGAGGCTGCTATGGGTGTACATGCATCTTCACCTTATTTCAAGGCTTTTGTTGAAGGCATCAAAGACCTTTTGGCTAAAGATATGGCTATTGAGACTTATTAAAAGCCGATTTTATCAAATAACTAAAGCGTATCTTCTAAGGTACGCTTTTCTTTTTTCCCTTTATTTGATGCGAAATATATGTTTTATAACATAAAAATTGATATAAATCAAGAAAAAAGCCCTTTTGTGAAGAAAACCGTTCGGTCATGATTGACGAATGAAAGAATCGCCTTACCTTTGTACCGTGAAAACAAGATAACACGATTTAAATATATATACAATTGTTTTTTTCATGGTGATATTATATTAGGTATTAACAGCATGTGTGTCGTGAGACACGCGTGCCTGTTTGAAAGAAATCAATAGGTATTAGTTAATATGAAAGGGTTTAATTATGAAAAAGATTGAGAATGTTTTTAAGAGAATGACAAACGTTGATCCGATGATTTGGGGATACGTGATGTTAGGTGAAAAACTGGTTCGTAAAGACCAGAATTAATTTGAAAGAACCCACAGCTATGCTGTACTTGATAAAGCGGCCTATCAGCCGCTTTTTTTATTCCCTTCCCCTCCTTTTGTTTGTTTTTTCCTTTCTTTTTTCAGTTTCAAAAAGTCCTTTTTCGGTTTGAATTGCGTATCTTTGCTTCCATAAAATAAATCGCGAAGGTAATGGCAAAAGATGTAGTTCTAACTCCGATGATGAAACAGTTCTTTGACCTTAAGGCAAAGCATCCTGAGGCCGTTTTATTGTTTCGTTGTGGTGATTTTTATGAAACTTATTCGGATGATGCAGTCGTAGCATCCGAAATTCTTGGCATTACCTTGACGAAACGGGCCAATGGTCAGGCTAAATCGGTCGAGATGGCCGGATTCCCTCACCATGCTCTCGACACTTATTTGCCAAAACTTATTCGGGCAGGGAAACGTGTAGCGATTTGTGACCAGTTAGAGGATCCGAAACTGGCAAAAAAACTGGTGAAACGTGGTATTACCGAGTTGGTTACACCAGGTGTCACCATCAGCGATACCATTCTTTCATACAAGGAGAATAACTTTTTGGCTGCCGTTCACTTTGGAAAAAGTGCTTGCGGAGTCGCTTTTCTGGATATCTCTACCGGTGAATTTTTGACAGCAGAGGGTACTTTCGACTATGTGGATAAGTTATTAGGAAATTTCAATCCGAAAGAAGTGCTTTATGAGCGTGGAAAACGTGCCGCCTTTGAGGCTAACTTCGGCACTCGCTACTGTGTATACGAGATGGATGACTGGATTTTCACTGAGGCTACCGCATACGACAAACTGTTGAGGCATTTCGAGACAAAGAATCTGAAAGGATTCGGTGTCGAACACCTGCAAAACGGTATCATTGCGTCGGGAGCTATCCTTCAATACTTGGATATCACTCAGCATTATCAGATAGCACATATCACATCGTTGTCGCGTATCGAGGAAGACCGCTATGTTCGCATGGACAAATTTACGGTTCGGTCATTGGAACTCTTGGACAGCATGACCGAAGATGGCATCAGCTTGTTGAATGTCATCGATAAAACGATCAGCCCTATGGGCGGACGACTGTTGCGCCGTTGGATGATCTTCCCGTTGAGGGATGAAAAACCGATCAACGAACGACTGGATGTGGTGGAGTATTTCTTCAGACAACCGGAATATAAGGAGTTTATTGAGGATAAACTGCATGAGATAGGCGACTTGGAGCGTATTATCTCAAAAGCTGCCGTAGGAAGAATCTCCCCGCGCGAAGTGGTACAGTTGAAGATTGCGCTCCAAGCAATCGAGCCTATCAAGAATGCTTGCCTAAATGCGGATAATGAAAGTCTTCGTAGGATAGGAGAGAACCTTAATCCTTGTATCTCTATTCGTGATAAGATAGCAAAGGAAATCGTAAACAATCCTCCTATCGCCTTGAATAAGGGAGTTGTTATCGCAAATGGGGTAAATGAGGAGCTGGATGAACTGCGTCGCATATCTACATCGGGGAAAGATTATCTGCTTCAGATGCAACAGCAAGAGAGCGAGCGTACAAATATCCCAAGTTTGAAAATCGGCTATAATAATGTCTTTGGTTATTATATAGAAGTTCGCAACACTCATAAAGACAAGGTACCGGCAGAGTGGGTTCGCAAGCAGACGTTGGCGAATGCGGAACGATATATCACGCAAGAACTCAAGGAATACGAGGAGAAAATCTTGGGTGCGGAGGAACGAATCCAGTCGTTAGAGTTCAAGATATTCAACGATCTGGTTTTAGCATTGGCCGAATACATCCCTTCCATACAGGTTAATGCAGCTCAGATAGCACGTTTAGACTGTTTATTGGCCTTTGCCAATGTGGCGGAAGAGAATCGTTATATCCGTCCGGTCATCGACACTACGGATGTCTTGGACATTAAGCAAGGACGTCATCCGGTTATTGAAAAACAGTTGCCGGTGGGAGAGAAGTATGTCGCTAATGACGTCTATCTTGACACAGACACTCAACAAATTATCATTATTACCGGTCCGAATATGGCTGGTAAATCTGCATTTCTTAGACAAACAGCGTTGATAACCATTATGGCACAGATCGGATGTTTTGTTCCAGCCGAAAGTGCCCGTATTGGGTTAGTCGATAAAGTGTTTACGCGTGTCGGAGCCAGTGATAATATCTCCATGGGAGAGTCAACTTTCATGGTCGAGATGAGTGAGGCAGCCAATATTTTGAACAATATTTCACCTAAGAGTCTCGTTCTTTTTGATGAACTTGGACGAGGCACATCTACTTATGATGGCATTTCCATTGCTTGGGCGATAATCGAACATATTCATGAGAATCCGAAAGCAAGAGCGAGAACATTGTTTGCCACACACTATCATGAATTAAATGAGATGGAGAAATCTTTCTCACGTATCAAGAACTACAATGTGGCGGTGAAGGAAGTTAATCAGAAAGTAATTTTCATTCGGAAGTTGGAGCGGGGTGGAAGTGAACACTCTTTTGGTATTCATGTGGCCAAACTTGCGGGTATGCCAAAGAGTATCGTTGAGCGTTCGAACGAGATTCTGCATCAATTGGAAAGCGCCAGCAGTCGTGAAGGAATAGGAGAGAAGCCCGTTCCGCAGCCAAAGGTCGAGAAAGTAGACGGCATGCAACTTAGTTTCTTCCAGTTAGACGACCCTGTTCTATGTCAGATCCGAGATGAAATACTGAATCTGGATGTCAATAACCTGACTCCTTTGGAAGCTTTGAACAAGCTAAATGATATCAAGCGAATTGTAAACGGTAAATAAATCAACTACTTTAGTTATTTAAGCTTGTCACCTTTGTGACAAGAGCTTTCCACCTATGTGACAAAGGCTTTCCACCTATGTGACAAAGGCTTTCCACCTTTGTGACAAACCTTTTCCACCTATGTGACAAGGCTAAATATTCTATTATGAAATTGTAATACATTTGATATTATCTTAAAACAAGCCAACTTAATCTGAAAAATAAAGAGGAATGTTGTGTTTTTTAAACAAAATGACAGATAATTAAAGTTTTTCCTTTCATTTTGCTGAATATTCAAAAGGAATAATATATATTTGCACATTAGTGTCCCGTTAAAATTGGGACGAGTTAAATATTAATCAAACAACCCCGG
>CAMVLL010000068.1 GCA_947168315.1 uncultured Bacteroidota bacterium
GACAAATAAAGGTAAAAACTCAAAGATTGAAACAAAAAACACAATGACGAAACTTGAATACACATTTTTGTTGGGGATGACTTGATTTATCAGAGAAAAAAGTGAGTCTACATATGGTAGGCCCCTACAGGGGATGGAGAAAAATATTTCAAAAAAGTTCATTTTCCGATAAACGTTTTTGGAAAATTTGCGTATAGGATTGTAGAATTTAGAAACACATGACGTATCTGGATTGTTGGATTTATATATTGAGAAACATGGAAACAATAAAAGAAAAACCATTCAAAAAGAGAAAGTTCTACACTAAGGAAGAGACGATTGCAGAGCTAGCTGCCATGTCGCCTGAGGAACAAGAGAAAAATTGGGAGAAAGCCGACATACTGAGATCGTATATAAATGCTATCAACTATCACGAAAGGATTGGTAGAGAAAAAGGCTATAAAGAAGGTTTAATAAAAGGCTATAAAAAAGGTATAATAATCGGCATTAAAGAAAGTGGAAAAGAAGAAGCAAATATCGAAACCGCAAAGAAGATGAAAGAAAAAGGATTGGATCTGGAATTAATCCACGAAATTACTGGATTATCTTTGGATAAGATTCAAGAATTATAAAAGTTATTACACACATTGCATAGAGTTTTTGGTTATATAAATACAAGTTATTGTCTTTCATTAATTTCCGTTGGGATTAGAGTTGTTATTCTTCATCAGGGGTTAAGCTAATTTTTCAGGGGCTAAGCCTAAGTTTAGCCCCTGACTTTTTATCTTTGGACATTTGTGGACATCTTCGGACAAAATCGGACAAAATCGGACATTGAGGTTTTGGCATGTTGTATCTTTGTATCAACAAAGAAAGATGCATCGACTTTGTGACAGTTCTTTATAGGCCTAAAGAAGAACAATTATTATTTAACTATTTAAAAACTAATGTTATGTTAACCAATAAAAAGAATGTAACCTATACTGTGAGGGAAGATGAGAAAAACGTATTATCTATTAGTCACAGAAGGACATATTCTCACGCTATCAACCATTTGCTGCGTATTCGCATCAAACGCCAACATTGTGATCGCAGCGTCATCAACCCTTATAAGCTGGTAATATCTACTGTCAGAAAGAACAGGCGAAAATCTCCCCGTCGGCTTCAACTTATAGTTCTTTGGAGAGCAATGACTCACTGTATAAAGAGGCGGATTCATACAATCATTCCCCGTCAACGGTTCCTCAGAAGAAGTGCAGTGGGTGTACCCATGTTCATGACCTTGAAGCACAAGTTCCACGCCAGCCTTCTGTATCATATCATTAAACGCCCATCGTTGGACGAGGTTATTGTTCTTTTTCTTCACAGAATAAAGCGGATGATGCAGCATTACGATCTTATGCCTTGTTTTGCTTTCCTCAAGCCTTTTCTTAAGCCACAAATGCTGCTGATAGAGGAAATAAGCCCCCCTTTCTGAATCGAGAAGGAAGAACTGCGTATTGTGATACACAAATGAGAACAGATGGTTCTTATCACCCCTCTCCTCCATTCCTTTCAGGAAATAAGGGAAAGTAAGGGCAAACCTACGTTCACACTTCCTTATCAGATATTTCAGATAATCGTGATTACCTGTAATATTCACGATCGGCATAGCTGTACAGACACTATCTATACTTCGGAAAGTCTCTGCAAAATAGGCATCCATCGGACGTTCAATAAGGTCTCCTCCAAATGCTACGAACTCCACTTCCGGATGTTTGTTTATAGCTTGCTTTAGCAATATGTTGGCTACACCATTAATTGTATCCTGCACATCGCCCATGTAGAGGAAGGAAAACGTCTTTGAGTCTGGATTAGAGGTCGTAAATGTATACCAGTCCGACTGTGCGCCATTGGTTTGTACCGCATAGTGATAGGTATGATTCGCCTCCAGTTCCAATAGTTCTGCACGATAAAATGCAGCCTTGCCTGAACGGGATTCAAACACCTCTCCAACGGCCTTTATTCTGATCGTATCGGTGGAGTTGGCAAGCAAAAGAGTAGCATTCGCATCCACCTCATCACCACACGTCCAAGACACCATTCTCGACAACTCACCCTCATTTCCGAAGGTTAGCAATACACGAGAAGGAATCTTTGATGCCGTATATGGAGCTTCAGGAGGATTATGAAACCATGCTCTCGATCGGTCGTGTACCCAGACTCCCAAGCCTATGAGTACCAACACTATTGTTATCCATATATATTTTTTTCTTTTCCTTGTCATTCCCTAATTATTAGCTCATTATGATTCATTCTGAACATATACTGTTGGATAAGACTCTTCAGCCTGTCCTCATACACCTTCGGACACTGCTCTTTCACATCCTTCACTTGCAGCGTATCCTCTTTGAAGCGATAGGCATGAATAACTTTCTCACCATCAAACTGAAGCATCCAATCGTCCTGCAAATACTGATAGTAATCGTTGCCTGGCATATAGTTCAACGCCCATGTATCCTCTTTCCTAGTGTTCAGCACATCCTGTCCGAATGCGATATATGGATGGTCGTAGCCGAGGATTCCCAGTACGGTCGGCATTATATCCGTCTGACTCATCAGCTTCTCTGTGTCCACCACTCCCTGGAGTTCAGGTATGGAGGGGGCATATATCACAATTGGAACCTTATATCTTCCAAGGTCAGAGGTAAACTGAGGGTCTACCGAATCTGCAGTATGATCAGCCGTAAGCACAAATACAGTGTTCTTGAACCATTCCTGTTTGCTTGCCTTCTCGAAGAAGAGGCGCAAGGCATTGTCGGAATATCTTATGCATGCAAATAAACGCGGATCTGTTGGCGGAAACTTCTCTTTATACCTCTCAGGCATGGAGTATGGAGCATGCGAAGAGGCAGTGAAGACAGAAGTAACAAACGGCTGTTTCATCTCGCTCATCTTGTCGCAATAGAACTGTAGAAATTCCTCATCCCATATAGCCCATGTGCCATCGAAATCTTCATCTCCATGATATCGCGGATCCTGATTATACTCTGTCCTACCATAATATTTCTCAAAGCCCGTTGCCTTAGCAAAAGCCTCAAAGCCCATACTACCATTCTGAGCCCCATGGAAGAATGCAGACGTATAGCCTTTATTTCGTGTCAGTTCACCAGCCAATCCAGAGAGATCGTTCAAAGAAGCAGGCGTAAGGAAGAACGGCTCAACCAAGCTTGGAATAGACGACAAGACGGAAGGCATTCCGTCAATGCTCTTTCTACCACTTGAATAGCTATACTCAAACGACAAACCTTTTTGTGCAAGTTCGGTGAGGAAAGGCATGTACCCACGTGCCATTGCCTGTTTCCCGAAGCTCTCAAGGATGAAAACCACCACGTTCATCGGACGGAACTGCACACTGTCTGCCGGCTGATGCAATGGAGAGTAAAGTTTCAAAGCATCTTCATCCGAGAGGTAATGACGTTCCACGAATGGTTTCTTGCCTATTGTACGCATTATGCTGAATGGAGTATTCAGCACAATACCTGCATCTATGGCGTGATCAACATACTGATTGGCGTTGGATATGGTAATAGGACGGACAGCCTTGGTAAAACCACCTCTCATACCCGCAACGGTAAGCCATGAGCCCAGAGCGAGCAGAGCGAACTGAGATAAATAGTAGAGAAATAAGTGACGAGGGAGCAATGTCTGGTGACAGTCTGGTGCACGGAAGCATTTCCAAAGCACCCATGCAAACACACCTGCAAGGATAAACAAATACCAGTAAGGCAACGCCTCATTCATTATGATGGTGAGGAAATTGCCCTCATTTCCAAACTCCTGCAAAACATTCCATGTCGTTCTTCTTCCTGTAAACGGGAAATAAGCACAATCACACAGATTAGCTGAAAGTCCGATGAAGTTAAGCACGACGAACAGCCAACGCATAACAGTATAGAATCTACCATTTTCCTTATAATGCAGAGGCAGTAAGAATGCCAGAATCATCCAACTATTGAGATACAGTATTGCGGTCATGTCAAAGTGCAATCCAGCTTTCATCAAATGAAAGAGATAGCCACTTGTCATGTGATCAGAATAAAGTGATGAGTTACACCACACAAACACGAGGCGTGTGAGTGAGAACAGCACAAACACAATCAGCAGATTGCAAAGTAATGCTACAACCGGAAGTCTTAAATACTTGTTCATATTTTCTTCGAAAGTCGGGCAAAGTTAACAAAAAAATGGAAATAATTAAGAGCAACGATAACAAATCTAAACCTGCTTGATTTACAAATCCAAAGACATATTGACAAAAAGAGAGGGCGTATCGTTTTTGATACGCCCTCTCTCCTCTTTATCACCTATTTAGGAAGCATGTTCCTTTAAGTACTTGTCGATAATCTCATGACCTTTAGCCGAGGAGATACCACGGAGCATTACCATCATCGTGTTCTCAAAAACCTGACTAATCGTATATCGCTTCATCAAGTCGGAATGAAAGACACGTTCCATCTGCTCCCCGAACATGAAGTTAATAATCTCAGGCTTCAGGCCTTCGACAAAAAGGCCCTGTTCGATGCCATGCTGGAAAAACTGCATCACCTTCTTATCGTTAAGTTGCTTATTACCTTTAATCATTTCAAGAATCCGTGGATAACGCTCCAAGTCCTCAAAAAACTTGATATTCGTTTTCTCCAACTGTCGGATGCTGTACTGATAGAAGGCAACAATAATTTGCATGACGTTGTCGGCGTTTTGTCTGACTTCCTCCAACTTTTGTATCTTCTCATGATGACTGTGAATCAGCACCTCCATCAACAATGATTCCTTATCCCCAAAGAGTTCGTACAACGTTCGTTTCGAGATGGACATTTCTGATGCCAGTTCGTCCATCTTCACCTGTCGGATTCCTCGTTGAGCAAAGGCTTTGGAAGCATATTTCACAATCTTCTCCTTTATCAAGGCCTTCTCCGCCAACTTTTTTTCGTGTTCTAAAACGACGTTCACCTTACTGCTTGATTATACCGATTTTTGAATTGCGGATAAACTCAACCAAATACCTGATCTCAGGGCTTGACGGTATTTGTTCCTCAATACGTCGCAAAGCCTCTTCAGTCGTCGTATTCACCTTATATAACAAGCGGTATGCATGTGCTAGATGCTTCATAACCGTTTCTGAGAAGTTATGACGCTCCAGTATGGTATAGTTCACGCTTTGGAAAGTGCCACCGAGTTCGTGAGAGACAACACAATAAGGAGGAATATCTTTTTGGAAGTTTGTTCCACCCAATACGATGGAGTATGTCCCAAGATGTGTCTTCCCTTGCATCAGCACGTTCGAAGTCAACGTAGCGAAATCGTCAACGACACCAAAGCCAGAGATCTGAGAGCCATTACCGATGATGCAGTTATTACCAACCTTTACGTCGTGTGAGAGGCGAGCCCCTTGCATGATGAAGTTGCCGTTGCCCACAACGGTCTCACCACCGGCATGAGTTGCACAAATGATGACAGCATTCTCACGGATTACATTATTATCGCCTATGCGGGCAATAGTAGCATCACCAGTGTAATCAAAGTCCTGCGGTTCGGCTGCGATGACAGCACCGTTAAAGATTCGATTACCATTACCGATGCGGGCTCCACTCATGATGCTCGCATTCGGCATAATCTCGTTATCATTTCCTATCACCACATTCTTATCAATAAACGCGAATGGATGAATAGTCACATTCTTTCCTATCTTTGCAGATGGATCAACATAAGCTAATGGACTTATCATAGTTTCTTCTTTTTAATTATTCTCTTCCACCTCCCAAAGCACTATACAGGTTGATAACAGCCTGCAAGCGTTGGAAAGAATCTGCTACCTCGTTCAGCTGGGCGTTCAACAGTGATTGTTCAGCTGATATGATTTCCAAATAAGTTGACTTAGCCACCTTGAACAGTTCCTTGCTCATATCTACAGCCTTTGTCATGCTCTCAACTTGAGCCTGATGCTCTTTCAGTTTCTCATCAGCTGTAATATACAGATACAAAGCATTGCTTACATCCTCACCTGCTTCCAGAATCGTTTGCTGATAATTCATCTTTGCGATCTGCTCCTCACGCTTTGAGACTTTGAGATTAGCCACCAGTTTCCCATGTTGGAAAATCGGTTGAGCCAACGAGCCCATCACTTGCCACAAGAAGACAGCCGGGTTTCGGATGATATTTCCTCCTGAGCCGTTAGTCCATCCTGCAGTACCGTTAATCGTTACTCCAGGGAAGAAGTTTGCGATGGCCTGATTAGTCTGGTAGTAAGCACTTGCCAGATTCATCTCTGCGATCAACACATCAGGACGGTTCGACAGCAGTTGTACGGGAACGCCAACACTGAGGTTCTCAGGAACGACCTGCTCAGCTAAAGTGGTACGCTCAATGCTTTGTGGTGTACGGCCCAACAAAACGGATAATGAGTTCTCAACCTCACGAACCTGACGTTTCAAGTCGGCTAATGATGCTTGGATCTGATGGAAAGAGCCTTCCGTCTGAGAGACAGCAGCTTCGGTAGTCATACCAGCTTCCTTATATGCTTTCATCGTACGAAGGGTCTCACCCACCAAGTTCACATTCTCCTCGGTCACCTCTACCTGACGGTCGAGCATCAGCAACGAATAGTATGCATTTGCTATACCGCAGATCAGCTGTGAGCGAACAGCCTGTTCGGCAGCCTGACTCTTCAGATAAGACGCCTTTGCATTACGATCCGCATTCAACAGTTTACCGAACAAATCGATTTCCCAAGAGGCCGATATAGGCAATGTGTAATTCTTTACGACATTATTATTACCGATACGGACACTGGATATCGATCCTTGCGGAGCTACTGCCAAAGAAGGCAAGAACGAGAGATGAGCAGCCGTCAACAAAGCTTTTGCCTCTTCCACCCGCAGGATCGCTGCCTGCATATTAACATTGTTTGCCAAACCTTCCTCAATCAAAGACTGAAGTTGGGCATCGCGGAAGACTTCCCGCCACGACACGTTACCGAAGTTGGTTGTATCAGTGACAGCAAGTGCTTCATTCACCGCTACCGGATCCCGATAGATGTCAGTAGCATCAATGGAATCAGGACGCTCATACGATTTATAGATGCGGCAACTGCTCATAAGGAGCATTATGCCGATGAATATCAATAATTTCTTCATACTCCTAATTATTAATGTGCATATTGTTCAATCTCTGCATCTCTCACCTGTACCTCTGCATCATCCCAAGTCAATGGTTTAACCTTCTCCTGGAAGTATTCGAAGATGGTAAACAGTACAGGAACGATCAGAATCTGGAAAATCATACCAATCAACATACCACCGATAGCCGTTGTTCCTAATGTACGGTATCCATGGGCACCTGCTCCCGTCGCAATCATCAATGGGAACAGACCAACAATCATTGCCAAAGAAGTCATCAAGATAGGACGAAGACGAGCGGATGCTCCTAAGACAGCAGCCCATCCAATACCCATTCCTTGTTTTCGACGATCAAGAGCAAACTCAACAATCAAAATAGCATTCTTTGCCAACAAACCAATCAACATGATCAAAGCAATCTGCATATAAATATCGTTTGACATAGAACCGATAATCATACTCAGGATAGAGATTGATCCAATTTTTCCGAAGATGTTCACGAAGAGGAAGCTGCCAACCAAACCGAATGGTACAGACAACAATACCGCAAGTGGTAGGATGTAGCTCTCATACTGAGCACACAACAATAAGTAAACAAAGACAAGACACAAAGCAAAGATGATGGCTGTAGTATTACCACTCGACTGTGCCTCCTCACGTGCCATACCACCCAACTCGTAAGTAAAGCCGGCAGGCAAGGTCTTGGATACTTGTGCAATAGCGTTGATGGCCTCACCCGAAGTGTAACCATCGGCAGGAGCAACCTGAACAGTCATAGATGTGTATAGGTTGAAACGGTTGACAACATCCGGTCCATAGATTTTCTTCATCGAGAAGAACTGGGTAATCGGAGCCATCTCGTTACCATTGCGAATCATCACCTTATTTAATGATTCTACGTTCATACGATCCTCAGGACGTGCTTGAACCATGACACGGTACATCTTACCGAAACGGTTGAAGTTGGATGCGTACAAACCACCATAATAACCTTGCAATGTGGAAAGGATCGTCGCAGGGCTGATGCCTACTTTCTTACATGCAGCCGCGTCGATATCGATCTCCCATTGTGGGAAGTTCGGGTTAAAGGTTGTCTGTGCCGACTTTACCTCCGGACGTTTCTGGAGATCGGCCAAGAAGTCCTTGGTCACCGTGAAGAAATGATCCAAAGAGCCACCGGTCTTATCCTGCATGTTCAACTGGATATCGCTGGTTGCAGAATAACCTGGGATTGCCGGCGGAGTGAAGAAGAGTACCTGACCATCCTTCAAGATCTTTTGAGCACGCATGAACAAGGTTGCAAAGACAATATTCGAGTTCTGCATCATACTACGGTCGTCCCATGGTTTCAAACGGATAATGAATGATCCGTATGATGGTCCCTGACCTCCGACAAAGCTAAATCCGGAAATCATGGTACGTGAAGCGACTGCCGGTTCAGCAGCAATCAAGCTGTCGACCCTCATCAAGAACTTCTCGGTCTGGTCCTGTGATGTACCAGGAGGAAGCGTTACGGCACCCATGATAGAACCTTGGTCTTCAGTCGGAACGAAACCTGTCGGAGTGAACTTCATAAACAGCATCAAAAGGATGATAGAAGCAGGAACCAAGATATACGTCCATTTCTTGTTCTTAATCATCTTCACGACACGACGACGATATTTACCTAAGTAACGGCTATATGTAGTGTTAAATGCTGTGTGGAAACGACTGATAAAGGTTGACTTCACCTCGTTGCCATGCTCATCTTTCGGCTTCAGGAACAAAGCACACAATACCGGTGAAAGGGTTAATGCGTTCAATGCAGAGATACCAATCGCGATGGCCATGGTAATACCGAACTGACGATAGAAGACACCGGCTGTTCCACCCATGAATGAAACCGGGATAAACACAGCCATCATGACCAACGTGATGGAAACGATAGCGCCACCCAACTCGTTCATGGCATCAATAGCCGCCTCTTTCGAGGAATGATAGCCTTGATCCAGCTTGGCGTGGACGCCTTCTACCACGACGATGGCATCATCGACCACAATCGCAATCGCCAAAACCAACGCACTTAAGGTCAATAAGTTCAAACTGAAGTTGAAGAGTGACAGGAAGAAGAACGTACCGACCAATGATACCGGGATGGCAATCGCCGGGATCAACGTAGAACGGAAGTCCTGAAGGAAGACAAACACCACGATGAACACGAGGATGAACGCTTCAATCAAGGTCTTCACAACCTCATGGATAGATGCGAACAAGAAGTCGTTCGCACTCTGTGCGATATTGATCTTCAATCCTGCAGGAAGGTTCTTAGAAGTCTCATTCAACACGCTCTCAAGCGACTTGATAGTCGCTGTAGCATTTGATCCAGCTAACTGGAACGCAATAGCTGTCACACCGTTATGACCATCAATTT
Organism: uncultured Bacteroidota bacterium; assembly: GCA_947168315.1. Lineage (GTDB taxonomy): Bacteria > Bacteroidota > Bacteroidia > Bacteroidales > Bacteroidaceae > Phocaeicola. The sequence goes on from CAMVLL010000068.1 coordinate 9,547, forward strand.
TATTGATAAAGCCATAGGTCAGACGGGCTAGTTCCACATCCGCGATATCCTTAATGCGAAGGATACGTCCGTCAGGCATAGCCTTGATAACAATATTGTCGAACTCTTCTTCTGTCTTCAAACGGCCTTTGTAACGGAGTGTGTATTGGAAGCTCTGATTCGAGCGTTCACCTAACTGACCAGGAGCAGCCTCCACGTTTTGCTCAGCCAACGCATTCGACACATCCGATGGCAACAGGTTGTACTGCGACATAACCTCCGGCTTCAACCAAATACGCATAGAGTAGTCGGCACCCAACACGAATGCCTCACCGACACCGTTCACACGTTTGATTTCCGGAAGAATATTAATATTCGCATAGTTCTCGATGAAGTCGTACGGATACTTGTCGCTCTCGTCCATCAATGAGAAGATAAGCAACATGGAGCTCTGACGCTTCATGGTGGTAATACCGATTCGAGTAACCTCGGCAGGCATCAGACCTTGAGCCATGGACACGCGGTTCTGTACGTTGACTGCTGCCATATCAGGATCAGTACCTTGTTTAAAGTAGATTGTGATAGAACCACTACCATTGTTTGTAGCGGATGACGACATATACATCATGTTCTCCACACCATTGATGGATTCTTCCAACGGAGCAACCACGGCGTTCAACACCGTCTGTGCATTTGCTCCAGGGTAAGTGGCACTTACCGAGATAGTTGGTGGAGCGATATCCGGATACTGCGTGATAGGCAGTGAAACCAAGCCGATGATACCCAGGATCACGATGAAAATCGAGATCACTGTTGACAGAACCGGACGATTAATTACATTATTGAATTTCATTGTTTACTCTTTCTTAACATTGTACATTAGAATGCTGTTCTGATATTACCCTCACGTGTGTCCTGCAAAGCTTTCTGGAACTTAGCTTGTTGCTCGGCTTTTGTGATAGGTTTGATCTCCTGACCGTTTTGCAACAGACGAACACCTTCGATAACGATACGATCGCCAGGCTTCAAACCGTCGGTCACAACGTAATTCTTACCATCATCGAAAGGAGATATGGTAACCATCGTGTTAACAACTTTATTGTCGGCTCCTACAACATAGACAAATTTCAAGTTCTGAATCTCTTGTGTAGCATTCTGTGGAATCAAGATGATGTCTTCCATCTGATAAGGGAAGATGATATTGCCTGTTCCACCACTGCGAAGTATGTTCTTATCGTTCGGGAAGATAGCACGCATGCTGACAGAGCCTGTGGTCTGGTCGATCACACCACTGACAGCGTCAATCTTACCTTTCTGATCATAGATGGTACCATCGATCAACTGCAATTGTACATCCGGCATCTTTGCCAATTCTTCCTTCAACGAAGTACCTGATTTTGTCATCTTCAGCAATTCTTTCTCTGTCATAGAGAAGTAAACATACATATTTCCAATCTCGCTGACTGTCGTCAAAGGTTGTGCGATAGAAGGACCTACCAACGCACCTACACGATACGGGAAAGTACCAACGACGCCGTTCGACGGACTGGTTACCGTACAGAATCCTAAGTTCTGACGAGCAGCTGTCAACGAAGCCTCAGCCTGCGCGAGTTGTGCTTTCGCAGAATTCAGCTGTTCTACAGCGGAAGTATACTCAAAGTCACTGATGATATTCTTGTCGTGCAAGTTGCGTTTCTGTTGTTCGGACAATGTAGCAGTGGTAACACCCGACTTAGCCATCTCAACGGAAGCAGTAGCCTGACGAACTGCAGCTGCATACTGGGTAGGGTCAATTTGGAACAGCGCCTGTCCCTTTCTAACTGTTGCACCCTCATCTACGCACAAGCGTACGATGTGTCCTGAAACTTGTGGACGCACTTCTATATCTTGCGTACCTTTAATTGTAGCTGGATACGATGTACTCTGATTGCTCGAAGCACTTTGAACCGTCATCACAGCGAACTCGTTATCGCCCATATTCTGGCCTCCCTGACCACCGCAACTACTTAATGCGGCTACTACCATCGTCAGTAAAGCAAAGCGACTTACCATACTTTTCATACGTTCTAAAATTTTTGATGTTATACTTATTATATTATATTCTGTTGGGAACTTAAATATAGAAAACTTTTTAAGGTTTTTGAGTTTTCGGGTGCAAATGTACACAAAATAATATTATAATGTATAGAATATAAAAGCAGTTTAACGAATTATAACGTAAAAAATAAAGTTATTTCTTTGTATCTTTGTTGCGTCAATTTGATAAGAAGTTATGCGTAGAAAATTAAATCTCACACAAATAGTCCTCATCACCCTTGTCTGGGTGGCATTTTGCTTTATTGTCCTAACCTCCGCTCCCAAGATCGACGGTCCGCTGATAGTGACGATTTTACTTTCCGCAGCCATGGTCTTTGTTCCCATCTACCAATACCTGAAAGATCGCCGAAACAAATAGGATTATTTTCCAGACAAACTAGACACCTTTTCCTATATTTCATCTAAAGCATCAAATATTCTGCATTTTTATGTTATTATATGCATAAAATTGCATAACTCCATATTATTTGACATTTTATTTAAATATTCTTTCATTCAACAAACAAAATGATATTAAAATAAAACTTTTTCTATATTTTTATTGCGTAATTAAAAACTTATCTATACTTTTGCCAACAGATACAAAGAATATATATACAATTAACGTAGACAATATGAATGCAAGTAAGGTATTAGAAGACTTAAAGACTAGATTTCCGAATGAACCTGAATATCATCAGGCTGTAGCGGTAGTATTAAACAGTATCGAAGAAGAGTACAACAAACATCCGGAGTTTGACAAAGTAAACCTCGTGGAACGGTTGTGCATTCCTGAACGAATCTATCAGTTCCGTGTAACATGGACCGACGATCAGGGTAATGTACGTACTAACATGGGTTATCGTATCCAACATAACAACGCCATTGGCCCGTATAAAGGCGGCGTTCGCTTTCACGCTTCCGTAAACCTCGGCATCCTGAAGTTCCTGGCCTTTGAGCAAACATTCAAGAATTCCTTGACTACTTTGCCGATGGGTGGCGCAAAAGGTGGTTCCGATTTCTCACCAAGAGGAAAATCTAACAACGAGATTATGCGTTTCTGCCAGGCATTTATGGAAGAGCTCTGGAGATATGTCGGACCGGAAGAGGACGTTCCTGCTGGTGACATCGGCGTTGGCGGTCGCGAAGTAGGCTATATGTTTGGTATGTACAAGAAGCTGTCGCACGAATTCCAAGGGACATTCACAGGAAAAGGCCGTGAGTTCGGTGGATCACTCGTACGTCCTGAGGCAACCGGATACGGAAACATTTATTTCCTCACCGAGATGCTGGCTACCCGTGGTGAAAGCATCAAGGGTAAGACCTGCCTCGTATCAGGCTCTGGTAACGTGGCTCAGTACACCGTTGAGAAAGTTATCCAATTAGGAGGTAAAGTAGTGACAATGTCCGACTCAGATGGTTATATCTACGACCCTGACGGCATCGACCGTGAAAAATTGGACTATATCATGGAACTGAAGAACCTCTATCGTGGTCGTATCCGTGAATATGCTGAAAAATATGGCGTGAAATATGTTCCGGGAGCTAAGCCATGGGGTGAAAAGGCCGACATTGCATTGCCTTCCGCTACACAAAACGAGATTGACGGAGAGGCTGCAAAAACATTGGTTGCCAACGGAGTGATTGCTGTCAGCGAGGGAGCGAACATGCCTTCTACGCCAGAAGCTATCAAGGTATTCCAAGACGCCAAGATTCTGTACGCTCCTGGAAAGGCTGCCAACGCAGGTGGTGTATCTGTATCTGGTTTGGAGATGACACAGAACGCCATGAAGCTGTCGTGGACTGCCGAAGAAGTGGACAATCATCTGCACAGCATTATGAAGAGTATTCACGAGGCATGTGTGAAATACGGTACAGAGCCTGACGGATATATCAATTATGTGAAGGGTGCCAACGTAGCCGGATTCATGAAAGTAGCTCGTGCGATGATGGCTCAGGGTGTTCTCTAAAAAGAAAAATTTGTAAGATTGTTATAGGGTAAGCTGAAATTGCACTATCTTTACGCTCCAAAAGTAAAGGTAGTGCTTTTCTTTTATTCAAGAACCTATAGTCAATGACAGATCAGATACAAGTGATAGCCTTCGATGCCGATGATACGTTATGGAACCTCCAATCGTATTTCGACCAAGTTGAACAGAAGTATTGTAAACTTCTTTCCGACTATGGTGATGCACGTTTTATCTCTGCCGAACTGTTTAAGACTGAATCGGCGAACATGGCTGAGTTAGGCTACGGCGTCAAGGCATTTACGCTTTCTTTGATTGAGAATGCTATCCGCGTTAGCAATGGAACGGTTTCTGCCGAGACGCTGCAACAGATTATGGAAGCAGGACGATCCCTTCACTTCATCCCCGCCACTCCCCTTCCGGGCGTATACGAGACGTTAAAGACATTACATGAGAAACATCAATATAAACTGATCCTTTTCACCAAAGGCGAGTTACTCGATCAGGAGCAGAAACTGAGGCGGTCGGGCCTGCGTCCTTTCTTCCACGATGTGCATATCGTGTCCGACAAGACGGATGATGCGTACCGCCACCTGTGCGACTTGTCGTTCTGTTCGCCCGAATCGTTCATGATGGTCGGCAATTCGTTCAAATCCGACATCCTTCCCGTCCTCCGCCTGGGTGGATGGGGCGTACACATCCCCTCCCCATACGAGTGGCAGCATGAGAAAACCGAAGAGTTCGATCATCCCCACCTTATTCGCATCACACACTTCGAGGAACTACTGACATGCGGAATCTTATAAAAAGTAATGCATGTATGTATGTCCCTTGGGATCTCCGGATCCCCGACGACAAGAATAATTGTTATCGTTTTCGTTAGCGTTGTTTGACACACGTCCCTGTGGATTTCCGAATCCCAAGGAGAATAATTTCGGGTCTGTGACCCGCGCGGATTGAAAATCCGCAGTGAATGCGTTAATTATCGGTAGGGGCCTAGCTAGTCTAGGCCCAAATACAAAAAGGTCAACCCCTACAGGGAATGCAATCCTTTTGTCCCTGTTGTTTTGCAATCTACAGGGCTGTTATTTGCGGGCCTGTGACCCGCGCGGATTATATATCCGCAGTTAGTGCGTCGGAGATCTGGAGATCCCCGACAACAAGACAGGCGACAAACAACAGAAGGCAGCCACACACGCTTGCGTCACTGCCTTCCATGGAACTTCAAATCTCGCAAATTTGAATATTTCTTTACCTATTTTAAGATGGATTGTGTGGAGTGAAAGATGAAGAATTCAATTGAGTAGTACAATGAACATTATCACTATTCTTTCCTCTCCAAATTCTTACTGGAGTTACAGGAGAAGTCTGTCCTTTAGGCGTCATCAAACCATATGGGAAAATATCATCTACATTTGTTCCTTCAGGGACAGTAACAGTATGTTTTTCATCACATGGGTGAAAATAACGTCCATCAGTCAAATATTCATCATCCCAAACCCATTCATCCCATTCATAACCCCAAAATGAATGGTGTTCATTATGTCCATCTAGTTTGCCATTTTTATTAGTATCTATCCAAAC
>CAMVLL010000069.1 GCA_947168315.1 uncultured Bacteroidota bacterium
ATGAATGTCATCTGGTTCTTTATTGGAGGAGTATGGATTTGGCTAACTCATGTATTTTTTGGTATCTTATTATTCATAACCATTATAGGAATACCATTTGGGAAGCAACATTTCAAGATGGCTGGATTGGCATTGACACCATTCGGTAGAGAAATAGTTGACTCAAGGACAAACATCCGTCATAGTTTATGAAGAAAAAAAAAAATAAGACTTCAACCCTTGATGATTATCTGAAAGCATCTAAGCGAGGTAATCGTCAAGCAGAACAAGAAATGCTTGGACCAGGATTCCATTCATTCCATAAAATCCATAAATCGAAGAAGACTTATACGAGGAAAGAAAAGCATAAAAGAGATTTTATTTGATTTTTCTCAATAAATTTTATAATCGGTATTATGTTTAATTTGATTAAATAATAATATAAAACTCCTCACCGATTAATAAAAATGTCCATAATTAGTGAAAATTACTAATAAACGAGAAAGATCAATATTCAATAGAATATAATAAGAAAAAGAGAAAATGAAAACCATACTCATATATATTGCTGTCATTAACGTCATCGCCTTCGTTTTATTTGGCGTCGATAAATGGAAAGCTAAACATGGTTCGTGGAGAATTACAGAAGCTACGTTATTAGATGCGGCAATTTTGGGCGGTTCCATTGGCGCGTATTTAGGAATGAAAGTTTTTCACCACAAAACACAACATAAGAAGTTTGTTTACGGCATTCCGCTTATTATCTTTTTCCACCTCCTCTTGGTGTTCTTTATCATTCGTTGAATTCTCAGCGAGATAATTATGTTTAATTCGCGTATGTCTGAAATTTCGATTGACTATGACGGTTAATCATTCTTCGGAATGCGTTTTTTCTTTGAATTTTCCTGAGCGCCAAATTTCAGCAAATTATTAGCGGCTGTCGTAATACTCGAGCCATCTTGTTTGGTGATGCTTTTTAATTTATCAAAAGCAATCTGTGTTTTCTTCAATTGTTCATCGACTGTCTCGAAACGTTCATAGAACATTTGAATTCTTTCGACTATCAAGTTGGCAGTTTTCATTATCTCTTGTTGGTTCTCAACCTGTCGCACTTGACGCCATGTCATTTCCAAAATTCGAAGCATCATATACAGGTTCTGACTTCCTGAAATAATCACACCCTTATCGTATGCTTCTTTCCACAAAGACGGATCGTTCGACAAAGCCAATTGTAAAGCACTTTCGCTGAATACATACATCATGACAAAGTCGAGTTTTCTTCGACTGTCCGATAGATTCTTGCTATAACTCTTTCGTGCCAATTCCTGTACATGATTACGTACCGAATTAATATGACGATGCAGTGCGTTTTTCCTCTCATCTTCCGTTTCAGCATTGAAATAATCCTGAAAAGCCGACAGAGATATCTTAGAATCAATAATAACATCCCGATTATCCGGAAAATGCAGGATAACATCCGGTATCAATTTATGCCCATCATCGTACAAAACACTGCCTTTTTCGTCACGAATGGCCGTTTGTTCCTCAAATTGAACACCTTCCTCGAGTCCCATAGACTCCAGCAACTGTTTTAAGCGTAATTCTCCGAAATTTCCCTGAGTTTTATTCTCACTTGTCAATGCTTGTGCAAGTTTATCCGCCCTCTCTCCTACTTCTTTTGCTTGTTTTAAGTTTTCTTTAATAGATGCATCCAAGCGTTCCATGGTCGTTGTTTGTTCCCTGTCGCTTTTTTCCACTGCATCCTTCATTTGTTTAATATTTTCTTTAAGCGGATTCAGGATCATTGCCAATTGTTCTTGGTTAGATGCAGCCAGTTCGACCGAGCGTTCTTTGAGGATTTTTTCAGATGCAGAATTCATTTGCTCACGGATCAAATCCATCTGCTGACTCATCTGTTCTTTTTGAATGGAACGAAACTCCTGTAATTGTTGTTCATGATGTTGTTTGATCTGAGAAAGGCGCTTTTCATAGTTCTCTGAGGCCGATTCCAACTGTTGTTTATACTGTTCGGTAATTTCATTTTTCCGCTTCTCTCCTTCTTCTTTCATCATCACAAAGATATCCTCATATTGTTTCTTCGTCGAAGAAAGAGAATCTTTGAAATCTATAATCTTTTGATTAAGATTATCCACTTCTGTTTGCAAAGAAGCGCGTTCAGAAAGTAAAGATGTTTTATCATTTCGTAGGGTTAAAATCTCATTACTTTTATCTTTTATATCCTGCATGAGGTTAGATTTATCTTGTTCCAACATCTCTGCTTTTGTCAAATAACGGTTACTTCTACTATGTGAAACCAGTCCACCAATCAAAGCGCCTAATAGAATAGCAACAATTGCGACAATAATTAATAAGGTTAAATCCATATTTCTTCTGTTTATACTACACAAATTTACAAAAATAAAACGTAAACAAAATAAATCTTTGTAACTTAGTGCCATTATGAATAATATACTATCCCCCGACAGTTGGTTAAACCAATCTATAACCAGTATCAATGATGCCATTTGGGCATATTGTCTTATCATTGTGTTGATAGGATGCGGTTTATATTTCACTTGGAAGACAAAGTTCGTACAATTTCGTATGATTGGTGAGATGCTTCGTCTGCTTACCGATTCGATAGCCAACAGCAATGGGAAAAAGCACATATCTTCTTTTCAGGCATTCGCCGTATCCGTTGCCACACGTGTCGGGACGGGTAATTTGGCAGGTGTTGCCACAGCCATTGCTATCGGAGGTCCAGGTTCTGTCTTCTGGATGTGGATTATTGCTTTGATTGGTTCAGCAACCGCTTTTGTCGAGTCGACATTGGCACAATTATTCAAGATAAGATCGAATGAATCATTCATCGGTGGACCGGCTTATTACATACAAAAAGGATTACATAATCGATGGATGGCAGCGTTGTTCGCATGCCTAATGATTCTTACTTTTGGATTATCCTATAACTCTATACAAAGCAACACCATTTGTAGTGCTATGAACGAGGCCTTTGGTGTTCCTCATCTCGTTTCGGGAGGCATCCTCGTATTTCTTTCACTGATCATCGTATTCGGTGGTATTCAGCGCATTGCAAAAGTGAGCAGCGTTATCGTACCATTCATGGCAATCGGATATTTCATCCTAGCTTTTGTCGTTATCTTATTAAATATCAACCTCATACCACACGTTTTGAAGATAATCATCGACAGTGCGTTTGGAATCCATCAGTTTGCAGGTGGCGCTATTGGAGTAACCTTGATGAATGGTATAAAACGAGGCTTGTTTAGTAATGAGGCCGGTGAAGGATCAGCACCGAATGTAGCGGCGACAGCGAGTGTTAGTCATCCTATCAAACAGGGTCTGATCCAAGCGCTCGGAGTTTTCACCGATACGTTGGTTGTTTGCAGCTGTACTGCTTTCATTATTTTAATTAGCGGCTTATACACCAATCCCGAACTGAATGGAATTATGCTGACTCAAAATGCACTTCAAGCGGAAATCGGTAGTTCTGGTCCTATCTTCATCGCTATTGCCATCTTTTTCTTCGCATTCAGCAGCATTATAGGCAATTACTATTATGGTGAGACCAACCTCAGGTTCCTGACATCCAACAAAACGGCATTGCAATTGTATAGAATTGCCTCAGGTGGCTTGCTAGTTTTATTCGGTGCTATGGCGAGTTTGGATTTAGTATGGAATATCGGTGATTTATGTATGGCATTGATAACAATGTGTAACCTTGTTGCACTTACAAAACTCTGTAAATATGTATTCCGCTTGTTAAACGATTACCGTCAACAAAAGAAAGCGGGAATAAAAGAGCCGCAATTTCATAAACATATCCTTCCAGATATCGCCAATGATATCGATTGTTGGGATGAACGAAGAGAAAATTAAGCTTGTCACATTAGTGGAAAACTCTTGTCACCTATGTGGAAAGCCTTTGTCACATTAGTGGAAAGCTTTTGTCACCTAGGTGACAAGCTTAGTTTTTAGAGAATATAAAACAGTTTCTTTGGAATAAAGGTTAATCCTGGAAGAGTTCGAAGGTAATTTTAAATCCTACTTTGTCATAATTTCCGTTCATGCTGCTTACAAAAATGGCCGCATCGAAGATATGAGTCCCTACTCCATATCCCAATTCGATATAAGGGCGTAAACCAGGCATATTCAGAACACCGACATAAAGGCGTTCCTGTTGGATCTTTTCAAGAATTCTGTTAAACGGCTTGAGCAAGATAAACGGAGACTCATAAGTGACATGGCCACGCAAGTATCTTCTGGATGAATTGTACCAATGACTATTGAGCAACTGGAAAGTTCCGCCGATTTCATCGTTCCAGTTTTCAGGAATATTGTGTTTTCTAAAGTTTTCAAAATCAATAAAATACATATCTTCCTGTTTTGTAAACAAACCAGCGCTCACCCGGTATCCGATACTTCGGATATTGCCTAAAGCTATATTCTGCTGGACATCGAATTCCCAACGTTCGTGAGCGCCATTACTGCCCCAAACACCTTTGATACCACGTTCATAATCGACCATAAAAGTCGGGAATTTAGATTGTAAGTTTATTTTTCGTTTTCCATTCATATAATAATATAATCCTGGAGTAAACTGAACTTGGATACGCGGCGCGAAGCTGTTATATGAGGAAGTTATATCACGGATTTGAGCCCACTCTTTCGTCGGAACCTTGTGTTCGAGCTCTTTATGTGAATCATTAACTAACGACCTCCAATGAATTGATACACCGGCTTTTATGTTAAGACCATTTACTACTTCTATGCTATTGAAAAGATTCAAATAGACATCCTTGAAATAATCGAGTTTTGCCTTTTCTAAATCAGAGATGGTATCCGTTACTTGATGAATCCGGTCAATTACGACACTACTGTAAATGCGGTTTCCATTACCTACATGAACTTCAAACTCTCCTTGTTTTTGGGGCAAGTACTGAAAACTCGCATCCAACTTAGCATACAGCATTCTGTCCTTGAAATTAAAACCAATTTGAGGCGTTATTTTCAACAATCTGTCGGAGTTGGTGAAGATACGATTGTATTTGAATTTCTGTCGATAAGATAATCCTCTGGAATGACTATAATCCAAGCTGACAGGATTCAGTAACGGGGAGCATTTTACACTACCTATATTGGATAAATTCAAGTAATAGCTGCTTATCAGAGCATCACCCAACTGTCCCCAAAAGACTTTTGATTTCGTTTCCTTTTTGACGAATACGGAATCGAGCGTATTATGACGAAGATACCATTGATCATAGATCAAAGCTTCGCCGACGGTTAGTGGAGTTGGACGAACAAAAGCGAAGAAGTCCTTGTCATGAACTTGTTGTACGGTATCAGCCGACAGATTATACGAACCTGTGAGGTCATGATGATGTTTATTCAATCTCTTTCTCTTCTGATCACCTTCCTGATAAAGCTTAACAGTGTCATAATTCATCACAGCCAGTCCGTTCATCTCAATATCGTTCCCGACAAACTTGAAACGAATATTCAAATCATACTTGACCGGCAAATACTTTGTTCCCCCATCTTTACCCATTTCAACGCCAATCTTGAAACGAATGACGTCCTGCATCCCTTCAAAATAGATATTCTCAATAGTATAATCATGATCTTTTACCCACATAAATCCTTCTACTAATTGCGTACTCCTGAATTTTGGGATAATAAGAATCTTATAGCGCAACGAATCTGAAGGACCTTCAATAGCATCAAGCAAATAGGTATAAAAGGAACCGTTTTTCCGATCCAATGGTGACAGTAATTTATTCGTCATCATGGTCGTCGAGTAAATATTCAGTGTGATATAGTCAAAGATATCAGTCAATTGTCCCTTATCTCTCGGCAAGGTATTTGACACAGCGATAATTCGTCGGTCAAAAATATTGGGAGAAGTATAATGGACTTCGCTGACCGATTCATTGACATAGTTCTTTATACCTTTTTCAAAACGATACATAGAAGGAACATACCGAATCAGACGATTGTTCTTATGTATTTCCAATCGTTCTTTGATATAAAGTTGAGCGTTATACTCCTCGACAATCTGAGAATAATGTTGAGCGGACTGATAGATGTGTTGAATAAGCGTATCTCCTACGACAGGCTTGTTAGGTATCTTTCTTCCTTCTCCCTCTGCTCGTAAGGTTAAGGGGAAGAAAAGGAATAACAATAATGCCCGTATCAAATACTTATTCATTTTCTACTTGATTTATATATAGCAAATATACAACTTATTTATTATCACAAAAAATAGATTAAACAAAATGCCCATTTTTATTTGGAATAATGTATTTTTGCAACTAGAAACAATAAAAAGAAGACATTATGTCCAAAATGAGATTTTTTGCTTTACAAGAATTAGCAAACCGACGTCCCAAAGAAGTGATTTACCCATCTGGTAAACTATCAGACTATTATGCCGATCATGTCTTTAATCGTAAGAAAATGCAAGAATTTCTTCCGAAAGAAGCTTATAACGCCGTCATGGATGCTATCGAAAATGGTACTCCTATCAATCGAGAAATGGCAGATATGATTGCTAACGGCATGAAATCATGGGCTAAGACGTTGAATGTAACCCATTACACGCATTGGTTCCAACCTTTGACGGATGGTACGGCCGAGAAGCATGATAACTTCATCGAACTCGATAAGAACGGTGATGTAATTGAACGTTTTTCCGGAAAATTACTTGTTCAGCAAGAGCCAGATGCCTCTTCTTTTCCTAGTGGCGGCATACGAAATACATTCGAAGCTCGAGGATATACAGCATGGGATGTTTCTTCACCTGCCTTTGTCGTTGATAAAACACTTTGTATCCCTACTATTTTTATCTCGTACACAGGAGAAGCATTGGACTATAAGACTCCTTTATTAAAAGCATTGGGAGCGGTCGACAAAGCAGCGACAGCTATTTGTCAGATGTTCGATCCTAAGGTAAAGCGTGTGGGTGCGAACTTAGGCTGGGAACAAGAATATTTCCTCGTAGATACAGCGCTTTATAACGCCCGTCCAGATTTATGTCTGACAGGTCGGACACTGATGGGACATTCCTCAGCGAAAGACCAACAATTAGACGACCATTACTTTGGATCTATCCCTCCACGCGTTACAGCTTTCATGAAAGAGCTGGAATTGGAGTGTTACAGACTGGGCATTCCTGTAAAAACGCGCCATAATGAGGTTGCTCCAAATCAATTTGAGCTGGCTCCTATCTTCGAAGATGTGAATTTGGCAAACGATCATAACCAATTGCTGATGGACTTGATGAAACGTATTGCCAACAAACACAAATTCAATGTACTTCTTCACGAAAAGCCTTTCAAAGGCGTGAATGGGTCCGGGAAACATAACAATTGGTCGTTATGTACCGACACAGGAGTAAACCTTTTTGCGCCGGCAAAAACTCCAGAAGGTAATATGCTCTTCATGACATTCATCGTGAATGTACTGATGATGGTATATAAGAATCAGGATTTACTTCGTGCGTCTATCACCAGCGCAGGAAACAGCTATCGTTTAGGTGCAAACGAGGCTCCTCCCGCAATTTTGTCCATCTTCTTAGGCAAGCACTTATCTCACATGCTCGACGAAGTGGTAGAGAGACTGAACGATGCCAAGTTAACATCCGACGAGAAACGTCAACTGCAACTGGGCATCGGACGAATTCCAAGTATTATCCAGGATGGAACAGACCGCAACCGCACCTCTCCTTTCGCGTTCACTGGTAATAGATTTGAGTTCCGTGCAGCCGGTTCTTCATCAAACTGTGCCGCTGCGATGATTGCCATCAATGCTGCCATGGCTCATCAACTTCGAGTATTCAAAAAACAGATTGATGATTACATGAGCAAAGGACTTGATCAGGAGCATGCATTATATAAAGTACTTCAAGAGACCATCATTGCTTCAAAGAATATCCGATTTGAAGGAGATGGCTATTCTGATGAATGGAAAGAAGAAGCCAGCCGAAGAGGTTTGACTAACCTTCATAGTGTGCCTGAATCAATCTTGAAGTTCAATGATCCTCAATCACGCGAAGTTCTAATCGGTGAAAAGATATTCAACGAGAATGAATTGAACGGACGTATCGAAGTTGAATTGGAGAAATTTACGAAAAAGGTACAAATCGAGAGCCGTGTGCTCGGTGATTTGGCTATTAACCACATCGTTCCGACGGCAGTAATCTATGAAAACCGCCTTCTGAAGAATCTTCATTATATGAAAGAGCTATTCTCAGAAGAAGAATACGAAGAAATGTGCGCCGATAGAAAAGAACTTATCCGTGAGATCCAAAGACGTATCCTCGCCATTAAGAAAAACGTGAAGGATATGACAGAAGCACGCAAAGTGGCTAACCATTTGGATAACGAAATCGACAAAGCAATTAGCTACGATCAGAATGTTCGCCCATATTTAGAGATTATCCGAGATCATATTGACCATCTGGAATTGGAGATCGACGATGAGATTTGGCCATTGCCAAAATATCGGGAATTGCTATTCACCAAGTAATAATTCAAATAAGGAAGATTTTGAATATCTTCCTTATTTTTTTATCCTTTTATTATCAATTCTCATTTTTTATTTATACATTTGTGCTAAATAACATGGTTTTATAGCATACTTATGGCGAAAAATGAAAATACAAATGTTGAGATTGGCGCCTATATCCCTGATATATGGATGTCATTAACTGCTCAGCAAAAGGAATTTTTAGCTCAAAATTATACCATCCATAAATATAAAAAAAATGAGACAATATACTGTGAAGGTGAAAAGCCGACACATCTCATTTGTCTGCTCAATGGTAAAGTAAAAATCTACAAAGAAGGTGTAGGCGGACGCAGTCAGATCATCCGCGTCATCAAGAATAATGAGTATTTTGGATATCGTGCATTCTTTGCTAACGAAGATTTCGTGACCGCTGCTGCTGCTTTTGAACCATGTACCGCATGTCTGATTCCAATGACCGTGATATTGGATTTATTAAAAGAGAACAACGAGCTCGCCATGTTCTTTATCCGGCAGTTATCAAAAGATTTAGGTGTATCGGATGAGCGTACAGTAAATCTTACTCAAAAACATATCCGCGGTCGTTTGGCAGAATCTCTCCTATTCTTGAAAGATGCCTATGGATTAGAGGAAGATGAATCAACCTTGAGCATCTATCTCTCTCGAGAAGACTTGGCGAACCTGTCGAATATGACAACATCGAACGCGATACGGACATTATCGAACTTCGCAGCAGAGAAAATTATTGCCATTGACGGAAGAAAGATTAAGCTTATCGATATTGATAAGCTAAGAAAAATAAGCAAGATAGGATAAATAATAAAATGAGTACTTCGAATTCGAAGTACTCATTTATTTTATAGAGCTTCATGAAGTCGAACTAGCTTCGTCAGGAGGTCTTCCATCAGATCAAGCTTCAACATATTCGCACCATCACTCTTAGCAATGGAAGGATCTTCATGCGTTTCCATGAAAAGTCCGTCAACACCACAAGCAACGCCTGCTTTTGCAATGGTTTCGATGAGCTGAGGCTGACCGCCAGTCACACCGCTCGTCTGATTTGGACGTTGCAATGAGTGAGTGGCATCCAAGATTACCGGAAAACCAAATGATTTCATTTCAGGTACACCACGGAAGTCGACTACCAAATCCTGATAACCGAAGGTCGTACCACGTTCAGTCAACATGACTTGCTTATTACCAGCATCAACCACTTTTTCTGCTGCAAATTTCATGGAGTCAGGTGCAAGAAACTGCCCCTTCTTAATATTTACGATTTTATGAGTCTTAGCGGCAGCTACCAATAAGTCGGTTTGCCGACAAAGGAATGCTGGTATTTGAAGAACATCAACATATTCTGCCGCCATTTCAGCCTCATACGGGGCATGAATATCAGTAACGACAGGAATATCGAATGTATTTCGAACCTTTTGTAAAACTTTCAGTGCTTTTTCATCGCCAATTCCGGTGAAAGAATCGATACGTGAACGGTTGGCTTTGCGATATGACCCTTTAAAAACATAAGGTATATGAAGCTTATCTGTAATCTCCACCATTCTTTCCGCAATTCGCAGAGCCATCTCTTCGCCCTCGATGACACAAGGACCTGCCAACAAAAAGAAATTCTTTGAATGAATAAAATCTTGATAACTGATCATCTTATTTTGGTATTATTAATGACAAATTCTCATGCAAAATGGATACCTCTAAAG
This sequence comes from uncultured Bacteroidota bacterium, assembly GCA_947168315.1. Classification (GTDB taxonomy): domain Bacteria; phylum Bacteroidota; class Bacteroidia; order Bacteroidales; family Bacteroidaceae; genus Phocaeicola. The sequence goes on from CAMVLL010000069.1 coordinate 10,242, forward strand.
GCATATGCATTTCAATTAACTGACGTCCGTCAAGACTAATAGCCGCATTTTGGGCACGCAAAACTTTCACTTCTTTTGTACGATATGAACGAACGACCTCATGATTCAAGATTCGGCCCCTCACTAACATCCACAATCCACTCAACAACTGTAATAATTGAGGACGATAAATAACAGACACATCCAACCAACCGTTATAAGGTACGGCATTGGGAGTCAATCCGTAGCCACGTGCACTACCGATACATACGGTCATAATGTTATCACGGATATGTTCGCCATTGACACAAAGATGTGAACGATACAACTTACGCTCAAAACCGAGTAGGAACAACGACGAAAGGAAAGATAAGGTCTGCATTCCCCAGAAACGACGAGTCACACTTCGGATCTGTACGAGTCTTGCCCCCAAGCCAATATATACTGCATTCAGGAAATAACGCTGGATATGGATTTTTCCGTTGCAATAACTACATGTACCCACATCGATCTTTCTTGTCCGACGATGGATAATCCAGTCGATAGCCTGCTTATAATCATCATCCATACCCCAATACTTAGCAAAGTCGTTTCCTATTCCGTTGGGGATAATGCCGAAAGCGATTTCCGACTTATCTTTCACATTGGATGTCATGATTCCATTCACAGCATCATTGATCGCGCCGTCACCTCCGACAACAACAATGGTCTTATAACCATTATCGGCCAAGATACGGGCCAACCGTTCAATAGAACCATAGCCTTCGGATTGTACATAGTCGAAAAGAATCTGTTTACTTTCCATGTATTCCCGAATCTTATTCCAACGCTTTTGTTTCTTTCTTGAACCAGCTTTGGGATTATAAATGATTCCCCATCTGTTTGGATCAATAGCCATACTTATTCTCCTTTTATCAAACTCATAATTTGTTCTACTTTCTCGTCCATCGGAAGCGTTGCGTCTATCCAATGAATTGTAAATCCTCGACGTTCCATACCTCTGAACCAAGTCATCTGACGCTTGGCAAACTGATGGATAGCGATTTCAAGCTGCGAAAACATCTCTTCGTATGACAACTCTCCTATCACATATTGAGTCAAGAACTTATATTCTAGTCCATAATACATCAGGTCCTCTGCTTTCACACCACTTGCCAACAGATTTCTGATTTCATCAACCATTCCATTTTCCAAACGGTCCTTCAATCGTTTGGAAATCTTTTCACGACGTAAAGAACGATCAATATTCACGCCGATTATCAAACTGTTTAACGACGGGAAATCTCTCCGTTCTGCCGGCTGCTTAAGATAGAACTCTTCAATCTCAATGGCGCGGATAGCACGTTGCGCTGTATCGACATCCGTCTTGTTGTGCAACTTCTTATACGATGAAAGAATCTTCGTCAGTTCATCTAAAGATTTATCCGCCAAAGAGGCTCTTAATTCAGGATTGGCAGGTACATCAAACAATTTATACCCTTTCAAGACCGATTCAATGTACAATCCAGTTCCACCACAAAGAACAGGCAATTTTTTCTTCGCAACAATCTCTTGGTAAGCCTTCAGAAAATCCCGTTGGTACTCAAACAAGCTATACTTATAGCCAGGTTCAACAATATCTATAAGGTGATAAGGTATCTGTTTCCCCTGAACTTGATAATCTTCTAAATCTTTTCCAGTTCCAAGATCCATTCGCCGATATACCTGCCGACTGTCACCACTGATAATCTCTGTGTCCAGTCGATATGCTAAGGCTGCTGCAAGAGACGTTTTTCCTGAAGCCGTTGGCCCTAATATGGTAATCAAATCGTAATGATTCATACAACTGTTTTGATTTAATGGCAAATATAACGATTTTGAATGAATCCATGGACAAAAAGTATAAAAAAAGCCGCTCATGAAGAGCGGCTCATATATAATATCAAATTAACAGAAAATCTTATTTGAGTTCTGCAAGATACTTAATGGTACGAACCATCTGAGAAGTATAAGAGTTCTCATTGTCATACCAAGAAACAACTTGTACTTGATAAGTATCGTCGTCAATCTTTGAAACCATTGTCTGAGTAGCGTCGAACAATGAACCATACTTCATACCAATGATATCAGAAGAAACGATTTGGTCTTCTGTATAACCGAAGCTCTCAGTACCAGCAGCCTTCATAGCAGCATTGATACCTTCTACTGTAACGTCCTTAGCCTTAACAACAGCGATCAAAATAGTAGTTGAACCAGTAGGAGTCGGAACGCGCTGTGCAGAACCGATAAGCTTACCGTTCAATTCAGGAATAACGAGACCGATAGCCTTAGCAGCACCTGTTGAGTTAGGAACGATGTTGCAAGCACCAGCACGTGAACGACGAAGATCACCCTTACGTTGAGGACCATCAAGAATCATTTGGTCACCAGTGTAAGCATGGATAGTTGACATAATACCAGAAGCGATAGGAGCATACTTGTTCAAAGCGTCAGCCATAGGAGCTAAACAGTTAGTTGTACAAGAAGCAGCTGAGATAACTGTATCTTCCGGAGTCAAAATCTTATGATTTACATTGTAAACGATAGTTGGGAGGTCATTGCCTGCAGGAGCTGAGATAACCACCTTCTTTGCACCAGCTTGAATATGAGCAGAAGCCTTTGCTTTTGAAGTATAGAAACCAGTACACTCAAGAACTACATCAACACCAAGTTCACCCCATGGAAGTTCTGCTGCATTAGGTTTAGCGTAGATTGTAATTTCTTTGCCGTCAACTGTAATAGAACCAGGAACAACAACAGTCTTACCATCTTCTGCCAAAGTAGCATCCTTATAAGAAACTGTGTGTTTTCCTTCACCGAACTTACCAGCGAAACCACCCTGAGCTGTATCATACTTCAAAAGGTGAGCAAGCATCTTAGGACTAGTCAAATCGTTGATAGCAACAACTTCATAACCTTCAGCCTCAAACATCTGACGGAAAGCCAAACGACCAATACGGCCAAAACCATTAATAGCAATTTTAATCATTTTACTTTTTTATTTTAAAGTTCTATAATAAAGAATTTCTGACGAATCTAAAAAAAATGTTGTAAAACATTCAACATTATTTCTCTATTGCGGTGCAAAAGTAAGAAATTGTTTTTATATTCGCATTATAAATCATCTTAAAAATAAAAAAAATGGGAAAAAGTAGTTTTTTGAAAGATTTTAAAGAATTTGCCATGAAGGGCAATGTTCTTGACATGGCTGTCGGTGTTGTTATCGGCGGTGCTTTTGGAAAGATTGTATCATCATTAGTTGCTGACGTTATTATGCCATTGGTAGGTCTGCTCGGTGGCGGCGCTAACTTTACAGATCTTAAATGGGTTATCAAGGATGCAATTGTTGAAAACGGTGAAGTGATCAAGGAAGCTGCAACACTGAATTATGGAACATTTATCCAGAACATCGTTGACTTCTTGATTATCGCATTTGCTATCTTCTGCGTATTGCGTGCAATGATGAAATTGAAGAAAGAAAAAGAAGAAGAACCAGCTGCTCCTCCTGCTCCAAGTGCAGAAGAAACTTTGTTAACTGAAATCCGTGACTTACTGAAGAATAAATAAGCCATTTTCGTTCTTTAATTATAATTTAGAAAAAGTGCATAATCAAAGAATTTTGGTTATGCACTTTTCTTTTTAATAGCTATCGTTTAAAAAAACACTTTTTATTGTTCGATAACTCAACTAGATTTATTTATCTTTGCACGCAAATACAAAATATAATTGGATATGCAACAAAAAATTGTCATCCTAGATTTCGGTTCACAAACCACACAGCTAATAGGTCGTCGCGTTCGTGAGCTAGATACATTCTGCGAAATCCTTCCTTATAACAGATTTCCCAAAGATGATCCTTCCATTATCGGTGTAATTTTGAGTGGATCCCCCTACTCTGTTCACGACCCCGAATCTTTCAAAGTGAACTTGAATGACTTTATCGGAAGAATTCCTGTTCTCGGCATTTGTTACGGTGCACAATTCATCTCGCACACCTTAGGTGGAAAAGTGGAAAAGACAAATACACGTGAATATGGTCGAGCTAACCTTCATCATTTCGATGCTGAGAATCCTTTATTCAAGGGATTTGAGACAAACTCACAGGTATGGATGAGCCATGGCGATACCATTACTGCCATTCCCGAAGAATTTCATGTTATCGCTTCCACTGCTGATGTGAAATACGCAGCTTATGCCAGTGCAAAACGCCCTATCTGGGCGGTACAGTTCCACCCGGAAGTTTATCATACCGTACAAGGGACTCAACTGCTCCGTAATTTTGTCGTAGATATTTGCGGAAGTCGACAGGAATGGAGTGCTGCCTCATTCGTTGAAACTACTGTTGAGGAACTTAAGCAACAGTTGGGTAATGATAAGGTGATTTTAGGATTGAGCGGTGGTGTGGATTCTTCTGTATGTGCGACCTTATTGAATAAAGCTATCGGCAAGAACCTAACTTGTATCTTCGTTGATCATGGTATGCTCCGCAAAAATGAATTCAATAAGGTGATGAAGACATACGAAGGTATTGGACTGAATGTCATTGGTGTGGATGCCAGCCAAAAATTCTTTGCTGATCTGAAAGGTGTGACCGAGCCGGAAGAAAAGCGTAAGATAATCGGACGTGATTTCGTTGAGGTTTTCAATGCTGAGGCTCATAAAATCACTGATGCTAAATGGTTGGCACAAGGAACGATTTATCCAGACCGCATTGAGAGTCTGAATATCACAGGTAAGACAATTAAAAGTCATCACAATGTTGGAGGTTTGCCCAAAGAGATGAAGTTGAAGCTATGTGAACCTTTGCAATGGTTGTTCAAAGACGAAGTAAGACGCGTCGGTCATCGTTTGGGAATGCCAGACCGATTGATTAAACGACATC
>CAMVLL010000070.1 GCA_947168315.1 uncultured Bacteroidota bacterium
TGCGGAACATGCTGGTGGACGAGATGTGTACTTGCTCTTTGAGCCGATGGCTGCCGCTATTGGTATCGGTATCGATGTGGAGGCTCCGGAAGGCAATATGATTGTGGATATAGGTGGTGGTACGACTGAGATTGCTGTAATCTCGTTAGGTGGTATCGTTTCCAATACTTCTATTCGTATCGCGGGAGATGACTTGACAGCCGATATTCAGGAATATATGAGTCGTCAACATGGAGTGAGGGTGAGTGAACGTATGGCAGAGCGCATTAAGATTAATGTGGGTGCAGCGTTGACCGACCTTGGTGATGAAGCACCGGATGAATACATCGTACGCGGTCCGAATAAGATCACAGCTTTGCCTATGGAAGTAGCAGTCAACTATGAAGAGATTGCCACTTGTTTGGAAGGCAGTATCGCAAAGATAGAGTCTGCTATTCTGAATGCCTTGCAGCAAACACCTCCTGAGTTGTATGCCGACATCGTTTCAAATGGTATTTATCTGGCTGGTGGCGGTGCGCTGTTGAGAGGACTGGACAAACGCTTGACAAACAAGATCAAGATACCATTCCATGTGGCAGAAGATCCTTTGTTAAGTGTAGCGAAAGGTACCGGTATTGCTTTGAAGAATGTCAATCGTTTCCAATTCTTGATGCGATAAGTGAGGAATTGAATGCGTAATCTGCTGGATTTTCTAATAAAGTATAAACACTGGTTACTTTTTATCTTCTTAGAGGTTATCAGTTTCGTGCTGTTGTTCCGTTTCAACGGCTACCAAGGAAGTGTGTATTTCACATCTGCTAACGCAGTAACTGGAAAGGTTTATCAAATGGCGAATAACTTAACCGGTTATTTCCATTTGAAAACCATTAACAGTGATCTGGTACAGCATAATACGGAACTTTCCATACAACTGGAACATCTGAGAGATGCATACAAGAAACTGACAGCGGATACTACGATTATTGAACAAATGAAACAGGAAGCCTTGATGGATTGCAGTCTAATCAAGGCTAATGTTATTAATAATAGTACCACTCACACCAACAACTTTATTACGATTGACAAAGGAGAGGAAGATGGTGTCCAAAAGGAGATGGGTGTAGTAAGTGGAAGTGGCGTCGTTGGTATTGTCTATCAGACATCGGCTCATTATGCCGTCATCATCCCTGTCCTGAATTCGAAGAGTAGCATCAGTTGTAAAATCCGACAGAGCGATTATTTCGGTTTCCTGAAATGGTCGGGTGGCTCTCCAGAATTTGCGTTTATAAAAGATATGCCTCGTCATTCTGTTTTTGAGGTGGGTGATACCATTGTTACCAGCGGTCATAGTACGATTTTCCCCTCAGGCGTTTTAGTGGGAACGGTAGATGAGATTGGAGATAGCAATGACGGTCTTTCTTATTCCATACGTGTACGTCTGTTTACTGATTTCGCACGTCTGAATGAGGTAAGGGTCATCGTGAAATCAAATATTGAGGAACAATTGGAACTGGAGGAATCCGTCATTAACAAAGAGGAATAGGGATGTTGCAGCTTTTTGAACGAATAGGATGGTTTGTTGGACTGGTACTTCTCCAAGTATTGGTCCTAAGTCATGTCCATATCTATGGGTATGCCACTCCTTTCCTGTATATCTTCTTCATCTTAATCCTAAACTCAGGGATTGACCGGAATATCCTCCTGCTTTGGGCCTTTGCCATCGGCTTATGCGTGGATATCTTTTGTAATACCCCTGGTATGCATGCCGCTGCTATTACTTTGGTTGCCTTTCTGCGCGAGCCAATACTTAAAGGTGTGGCAATGAAAGAGATGGAGGAGGAGTTTGAGCCACGTATCTCCACAATGGGTTTTTCCTCCTATTTGAAATATACTTTTTTGTGCACGCTTATCTTCTGCAGTGTTATCGAAGTGATTGATACTTTTTCCTTTAGTGATCTGAAAGAACTGGGCTTGAAGATTATTACGGATACCCTGATTACCATGATTTGTATCTTTTGTGTAGAGGCTATTCTTAGGAGGAATAAAAGTGAAGAAAGATTTTAATCTAGAGAAACGGAAGTTCGTGCTGGGTGGAGCAGTGGCTGTTGTCGTATTGCTCTACCTCATCCGTTTGTTCACCCTCCAGATTATGAGTTCTGACTATAAAAAAAATGCTGATAGCAACGCATTCCTTCGTCAGACACAAAACCCAAGTCGGGGCATTATCTATGATCGAAACGATAACCTCTTGGTTTACAACCAGCCGGCATATAATGTGACGGTCGTTATGAAAGAGGTTACCCAACTCGACACGGTCGATTTTTGTAAGACCTTAAAAATTACTCGCGAATATTTCTTGCGGAGGATGAAGGACATGAAGGATAAAAAAATGAATCCGGGTTATTCTCCTTATACTCCACAAGTCTTTATGACACAACTTTCTGCAGAGGAATGTGGAGTCTTTCAGGAGAAGCTCTTCAAATTCCCTGGCTTTTATATCCAACGTCGCACCATACGCCAATATAATTATAACTCGGCAGCTCATGTGCTGGGGGATATCGGCGAAGTATCGAAATCCGACATAGAAGAGGATGATTATTACGTGCAAGGTGATAATATTGGCAAGATTGGCGTCGAGCGATCTTATGAAAAACAGTTGCGTGGCGAGAAAGGTGTTGAGATCTTGTTGCGAGATGCTCGTGGGCGTATTCAGGGACGATATAAAAACGGAGAATATGATGTGATTCCACAGCCGGGTAAGAACTTGCGACTGAGCATCGATATTAATTTACAGATGTTGGGTGAACGGTTGTTGGAAGGAAAAATTGGCAGTATTGTGGCGATAGAGCCGAAGACGGGCGAGATTCTTTGTATGGTTTCTTCTCCTTCGTACGATCCTCGTCTGATGGTTGGACGACCTCGTGGAAAGAATCACAATATGCTGGCTCAAGACCCATGGAAGCCGCTTTTGAACCGTGCAATCATGGGAACATATCCTCCAGGCTCTACATTTAAACCTTCGCAAGCCTTGATTTTCATGCAAGAAGGAATTATCTCTCCTGAAACAACGGCTTATCCTTGTTATCATGGCTTTGTGCATGCCGGATTGCGAGTTGGCTGTCACGGTCATCCCTCACCATTGTCGTTGGTCCCTGCCTTGGCCACCTCATGTAATGGCTACTTCTGTTGGGGATTATACCACATGATCGGTGCAAAAAAGAAGTATGGAACGGTACAAAACGCCATGTCGACATGGAGAGATTATATGGTTTCCATGGGATATGGCTATCCGATAGGTGTAGACTTGCCAGGTGAGAAGCGAGGAATGATTCCGAATGCACAGTATTATGATAAGAATTATGGCTCGGGTTGGAATGGCTTGACTATTATTTCTATTTCCATCGGTCAGGGTGAGGTTACCGCGACTCCTTTACAGATAGCCAACCTCAGTGCTACGATAGCTAACCGCGGATACTTCATCACGCCTCATGTGGTACGGGAAATAGAAGGAGAACCTTTGGATACATTATATTCTACTAAACGATATACAAAGGTCGATCCTAGTTATTATGACTATGTCGTTCAAGGAATGCGGGCAGCTGTTCTCGGCGGAACATGTCGAGGCGCGAACATCCCGGGAATTGAGGTATGTGGTAAAACAGGAACGGCACAGAATAGAGGAAAGGACCATTCAGCCTTTATGGGCTTTGCCCCGATGAACGACCCGAAGATTGCCGTTGCCGTATATGTGGAGAATGGTGGATTCGGCGCTCATTACGGAGTACCTATCGGTTCTTTAATTATTGAACAGTACCTCAATGGAAGCCTTTCTCCTGCAAGTGAGAATGTGGCGACAGCATTCCAAAACAGACGAATAGACTATGGCTTATACGAACGGTAATATGTTTAAATCGGTGGATTGGTGGACAATTGCCATCTATGTGGTCTTGGTCATCTTTGGTTGGTTCAGTATATGTGGAGCCAGCTATGATTATGGCGATATGGATTTCTTCAGCTTTACTACCAGAGCCGGTAAACAACTAGTCTGGATAGGCTGTTCCTTTGTCCTAGGCTTTGTCTTACTGATGCTCGACGATAAGCTCTATGATATGTTCGCCTATCTACTATATGGTATTATGTTGGTCATTCTACTCGTTACGCCATTTATTGCGGATAATACGAAAGGTTCATATTCTTGGATAAAGTTGGGCTCAGTCAGCTTGCAGCCTGCCGAGTTTGCGAAGTTTGCTACAGCATTGGCCCTGGCCAAATTTGTTGGGCGTTTTTCGTTCTCTATGTCAAAACTGAAAGATGCTTGTATTGCGGTTGGTATTATCCTCGTACCGATGTTACTGATTGTCTTGCAAAGGGAGACAGGTTCGGCCTTGGTTTATCTGGCCTTTTTCTTCGTACTATATAGGGAGGGTATGTCGGGTGTATTCCTTTTTACAGGTCTTTGTGCAGTGGTTTATTTTATTGTTGGCATCCGGTTCGGCAATGATTTGATGCCAGATCATATTACCTCCATCGGACTCTTCTCGGTTTTGTCGTTAGTCATTATCTTGGCGCCGGTCTTGATGTTTATCTATGGCAAGCAGAAAGAAATAGCTTGGCATTTGATTTGGATCGGAGTGGGCAGTACGGTCTTGGCTGTGTTGTTCTCCGTTTTTGTGATACCTTTCAATATCGTATATTTCCAATTGGCTTACTGCTTTGGTTTATTTGTCTATTATCTCTACATGGCCCTGTGGGATAGGTCGTGGATTTATTTCTTGATAGGATTGTTTACTTTGGGGTCGGTCGCCTTCCTCTTTTCGGCCGATTACGTTTTTGAAAAAGTATTGGAACCCCATCAACAGGTTCGTATCAAGGTCGTATTAGGAATGGAGGATGATCCGGCAGGAGCAGGCTATAACGTAAATCAGAGCAAGATCGCTATCGGCTCGGGTGGCTTTACGGGAAAAGGTTTTTTGAAAGGAACTCAAACCAAGTTGAAATATGTGCCTGAGCAAGATACCGACTTTATCTTCTGTACAGTTGGTGAGGAGGAGGGATTTATTGGATCATCTGCAGTACTTTTACTGTTTATGGCCATGATACTTCGACTGATACATTTGTCTGAACGACAAACGATGTCGTTTGCACGGGTCTATGGCTATTCCGTATTAAGTATATTATTTTTCCACCTCTTTATTAATATAGGAATGGTGTTAGGATTGACTCCTGTGATTGGTATTCCATTGCCGTTCTTCAGTTATGGAGGCTCGTCGTTGTGGGGCTTTACGTTGTTATTGTTTATTTTCCTTCGGATTGACGCCGGTCGAAGCACTCATTAATTCCGTTTCAGTCGGATTCCAATATCTTTAATCTCGTAAAGTGGATTGTCTAGCATGGCATGGATAATCTTGATTTCTTTGACACTGTCATTGGGTGAGATATCTATGGGCGTAGGATAGGCGATAAGGCATTGATATTTGCCACTTATGCCCGTACCATTCCATTTGCCGTCTTTCTGAGCTAAGATAAGTTGAGCTCTTTCTGCTTTTATGGGACTGATTGAATCGGCCGAGTTGAACTGGATATAGATCCAAAGGTCACGATAAGCATATTGTGAGGTGTGTCTCACTCCAAGATCCATGTGATACTGTCCGGGTTTCAGTGTTGAAGGAAGTGCAAAAACGAGCGTATCTTTCTTTGTCCAACCCGTCGGTGGAACGGATTGGAAAGAAAAATATGCAGTTTCTTGTTGGCAAGAAAGGAAGAATATGGCACACAAGAGAAGAAAATCAAGCCTGATTCTTCTCGTCTTGTGGCTGTCTGTTCCCTTGCTTCTCATGATTATTCTGTTTTCGCTGAGGGTGGTTGTGTTGTTTGTTTGGTTTCTTGTTCTCTTGTCTTCTACCCTCGTTGCCGTTGTTTGCCGGTGCGTCTTGTGGTACATTGGCTGCGGCTTGAGGTTGAGGCTTATTCCCTTTTTTCTTTTTCTTCTTATTAGAACTCTTATGTTTGTCGAAACGGGTTAGACTTTCCTGCTCAACCAAGTCGATAGGCTTGGAACTATTTCTTTGATGCTCAGACGATAGCAAGTTATCAGGTTTCTCACCTCGCTTGTTCATATTGATAATCTCGAAAGCCCTTTTAGCAGGAATCGTCACAACATTCGCCAATATGTTTTTATCCGATGAATAGGTGATTTCTCCTTTCAAGATATCGGCTTTCGCAAAATAGAACGTACCACTTGTCGTTTCCAGCTCTAGTTCTTTGCTAGGCAACTTACGCTGTGATTCTACGTATGAATCAATCTCATAGTTCAGACAACACTTCAACTTTGCACATTGTCCTGCCAATTTCTGCGGGTTCAAGGAAATATCTTGAATACGTGCCGCACCTGTTGATACAGAGATAAAGTTGGTCATCCAGGTTGCACAGCAAAGCTCTCTGCCACAAGGACCGATACCACCAATTCGTCCAGCTTCTTGTCGAGCTCCGATTTGTTTCATTTCGATACGAACATGGAACGCTTCGGCCAGAACTTTGATGAGTTGGCGGAAGTCCACACGCTCATCAGCAATATAGTAGAAGATGGCTTTGTTACCGTCACCTTGATATTCCACGTCGCCAATCTTCATCTCGAGATTCAGATCCTTGGCAATCTGGCGTGACTCAATCATGGTTGAGTGTTCTCTTGCCTTTGCCTCATAGTATTTGTCCATATCTACGGGCTTTGCTTTCCGGTAGATACGTTTGATTTCAACATCTGGCTTCAGGTTCGCCTTTTGCATCTGCAAAGGAACGAGCTTTCCAGTTAGGGTGACTACACCAATATCGTGGCCTGGGTTCGCTTCCACAGCGACAATGTCACCCTTAGCTAGTTTCAGATGATTACTGTTTCTGAAATATCCTTTACGGGTATTCTTGAACTGTACCTCCACCATCTCTTGATCCTCATTGTTGCCTGGGATATCTGCCAGCCAATCATAAGTATTCAGTTGACGGTCTTGTCGTCCACATCCACGGCAGCAAAGGCAGCCACCGCCATTTCTTAGTTTAAAATTATTATCAGACATGTGATAGCTCTTTATTTTTGTTTAAGCAACATGATGGTTTTTAGGACTAAATCGAAGAAAACCATTTTAGGATTGACATTACGTTCGATATGTTGCTCTGCTTCGCTTAATTCATTCATAATCCCAACGATATTCCGTTCGTTGATAAACGGTGAAAACTTGTGTGAGAACTGTTTTTCCTCTGGATTAAGGTAAACCATCTCCATCTGATGAAAATTATAGATAAAGTTCTCACGGATCATTCGCTGACAGTAAGCAAGGAAATTCTTTTGTTGTTCTCTTCCTTCAGCAGCTATGCTCTCACTCCAATTTTTCAATTCTTTTATATCCCTCATATAAGCCAACCGCATTAGTTTCACAAACATGTTGAAGAATAATTTATTCTCTTTGCTCATGTGGATTGTTTCCAATGCGTTCAGATAGTTACCGGCAGCACAATGTGCGATGCTGTTCGCATCTTCTTGGGTCAGACCTTGCTGTATTAAGTTTTCTGCAATGTCTTTTTCCTCCAGATTGGGGACGTTCATTCGTTGCGTCCGACTCAAGATGGTGGGAAGAATGTTGGAAGGATCCTCCGATGCCATAAGGAAGACCGTTTTTGCAGGCGGTTCCTCTAGCACTTTCAACAGTTTGTTGCTACACTCGGTGTTCATCTTTTCGGGCAGCCAGATAATGACCACCTTATACCCACCTAACATCGATTTGTAGCTTAATTTTCGTACTATTTCGTCACTTTCCTTGACGTAAATCATCGGTTGTTGGTTGGCTGCGTTCATAGCTTCCAGCCAATGGTTGATGTTAAAATAAGGTGCACGTTGGATAAGCTCTCTCCATTCGTTGATGTAGTCTTGGGAGAGTGGATCTCCTTTTTTCTTGATTACGGGATAGACAAAGTGGACGTCGGGATGGATGTATTTATCAAACAGCTTACAACTCTGACAAGTACCGCAAGCATCATGATCTGTAGGATGTTCGCAACAGATGTAGCGGGCATAGGCAATTGCTAAAGGCAACTTTCCGGAGCCTTGTGGCCCACAGAACATAAGGGCATGGGGAATACGTTGTTCTCTTGCCTCACCAATCAGCCTATCCTTGATGGTTTGTTGTCCAATTACATCTTTAAAATACATCGCTCAATAAATGACTTTTGCCACTTCTTTTATACTGTCCGCCGCACCCATTGAGTAGAAATGAATGCTTGGCACCTTATGCTTAATCAATTCCTGACATTGATAGATACACCATTCAATGCCTAGTTGTTTGGCTTCTTCATCCGTCTTACATTTGATGGCCTCTGCTGCCAACTCTTCTGGCAAGTCTATCTTGAACGTTTTGGGAATCATCGTGATTTGTGATAATTTCCCAAACGGTTTGATGCCGGGGATGATAGGAACGTTGATTCCTTCCTTGCGGATGCGTTCCAAGAAACGGAAGAACTTTTGATTGTCGTAGAATATCTGTGTGACAGCATACTCAGCTCCCATTTCTATTTTCTTCTTCAGCCAATAAATATCCTGTTCCATATTAGGCGCTTCTTCATGCTTCTCAGGATAACATCCCACTCCGTACCTAAATGGAGTCCCGGTTATCTTAACCGGTGAGCCATCAACGAACAATCCGTGGTTGAAGTCGTTAATCTGCTTCTCCAAGTCGATCGCATGAGCATGACCACCTTCTTCCGGCACAAATGCAGATTGGTCTTTTGCCTTGTCGCCGCGAAGTATCAACAAGTCAGTGATACCTAGGAATTGCAGGTCCAATAACTGATACTCGGTGTCCTCACGCGTAAAACCACTGCATAGTATGTGTGGAACAGTTGTTATATTATACTTGTTTTGTAATGCAGCGGCAACAGCCACAGTTCCCGGGCGTCTGCGGATTCGGTTGCGTTCATAAAGTCCGTTGCCCAATTCCTTGTAGACATATTCGCTCCGGTGTGTGGTGATGTTGATATATTTCGGATCAAATTCACGTAACGTATCAATGGTCTCATAGAGTTTTTCGATACCTGTTCCCTTCAGCGGTGGTAATACCTCGAAGGAAAAAGCTGTATGATCCGTATGTTTGATTAAATCAATTACACTCATTATTTAAATACTCGTTTTGTATTTGTCAGTATGTTATATAACATAACTTACAAAATTAAGAAAAAAATTACAGTAAATAAGATGAAATGCGTTTTTTTTATAAAACAGGGGTAAAGAGATGAGCAAACCATTCGACAAACCGTTTCCAAGTTGTTTGTTTCATGTACATTTCGCGTGTCAAGATAGTAGAGTTTTTCTTGTCGTTCTCAAACATTTGGATAAGTTCGTCGGTGGTAGCTTCATTAAAGATGAAGGCGTTCACTTCATAGTCGAAACGAAGACTTCGGCTGTTCAGGTTCGTGCTTCCCACCGTGCAGAAGCGGTTGTCGACCATCATGATTTTGGAGTGGTGGAATCCTTTGTTATAGATGTAAACCTCCGCACCTTTCTTTCTCAGACTGTTGACCATATACATGGAAGCATCTGGAGTGAAGGGGATATCCGATTTTCCTGGAACCATGATTTCAACTTCCACACCTCGTCTCAAAGCATGTTTAATGGCTCTCTTGATACTGCTGGTCGGAACGAAGTAAGGATTGATTATTTGTACTTTGTTTTGAGCAGCATTGAGGGATTGAATATATGCTTGACGCATAATCTTGTTCATTTTTCTCGGAACTCGGTCGACTATGGCGACACCTGTGTTGTCGCGTCTGTCATAATTCTTATAGAAGACGAATGGAAAATATTCCGGTCCTTCAATTTGTTGGCCGGTTGAAGCGTTCCAAATGGTAAGGAAGATATCTTGTAAATAGCTAACCGCCTCTCCTTCAATTCGAACGTGCATGTCACGCCACTCTCCAATCTCCGGTAATCCCTTGATATAGTAATCGGCTATATTCATACCTCCCGTGTAACCTACCTTGCCGTCGATCACAACAATCTTCCGGTGATCACGGTGGAAAACATGGTTAATCCATGGGAAGCGGATAGGGTCATACTCAATTATTTCGATACCTTTGGCTCTGATTGCTTCCAAGTGCTCTTTTTTCAAAGGCCGATTGTTTGACATATTACCAAATGCGTCAAACATAGCCCTGACCTTCACGCCTTCTTTGGCTTTTTCGCCCAGTAAATTGAATACAGCTTTGGCAATGGAGTCATTTCGGAAATTAAAATATTCCAAATGAATATGATGTTTCGCTTGGCGGATGTATTCGAATAGATCTTCAAATTTCTCTTGTCCGCTTTTTAAAAGATGTACTCTGTTGTGGTAAGTTGTCGGTATACCCTGATTCTCAAAATAGTCAATAACGATGCTATCGCTTGTTACATTTTGTGCCGACAAGGTAAAACATCCTGTCAACAATATAAATAAAAGGACAATATGTAAGTGCTTTTTGAGTCTCATTCTGTGACAATTAGGACTGCAAATTTACATTTTTTTTATAAAATAGCAAGCAAACATTTGACTTTTAATATTATTGCCATTCTATAAAGACAACAACCGCCATGAAAGTTCATGACGGTTGTGACATACTTTGTACTGTAATATATAAAAAGTATTGTAGCGTGTACACTAGATTTTATCAAGTGCTTGACGTATGTCCTCTATCAGATCATCTATGTGTTCGGTACCGATACTTAACCGGATAGTGTTGTCGTAGATGCCTTGTTCTTGCAGCTCTTCCGGACTTAGTTGTGAGTGGGTGGTCGTGGCTGGGTGAATAACCAGACTCTTCACATCGGCCACGTTAGCTAAAAGTGAGAATATTTGCAGGTTATCAATAAATGCCCACGCTTCTTTTTGTCCACCTTTTATCTCGAATGTAAAGATAGAGCCTGCTCCATCTGGGAATAATTTCTTGTAAAGCGCGTGGTCGGGGTGGTTGGGCAGTGAAGGATGGTTCACTTTTTTTACTTTTGGGTGATGAGCCAGGAAATCAACCACTTTCAGAGCGTTAAATACGTGCCTTTCCACTCGCAGAGATAATGTTTCCAAGCTTTGCAGGAGAATCCATGCGCTGATTGGAGCGATGGTGGCGCCGGTATCACGAAGGATGACGGCACGAATACGCGTAACGAATGCAGCCGGACCGGCTACATCGGCAAAAACGGCTCCATGATAACTTGGATCTGGTTTTGCCAAAGTAGGATATTTGTCGGCATTTGCCTTCCAGTCGAAGCGACCTGCCTCTACAATCACACCGCCCAAGGTACTACCGTGTCCACCAATGAATTTTGTCGCTGATTCCACTACAACATCTGCACCGTGCTCGAGAGGACGGAACAAATAAGGTGTGGCAAAGGTGTTGTCGACGATCAGGATGGTATGATTGCGATGTGCGATCTCAGCAATCTTGTCGATATCTGTCACGCTGGCGTTCGGATTTCCGAAGGTTTCTACGATGATAGCCTTCGTGTTGGGTTGGAATGCTTTTTCCACCGTTTCAAAATCACTTGGATTGACGATGGTGGTGGTTATCCCTTGCGTAGTCAGCGTATGTTCAATTAGGTTATATGTACCACCGTAGAGGTTGTCGGCTGCAATGATATGGTCGCCGTTGCGGGCGATATTCTGCAAAGCATAAGTGATAGCTGCGGCGCCACTGGCTACGGCCAATCCCGCTATACCACCTTCCAAAGCAGCGATGCGCTCCTCGAACACACCCTGGGTGCTATTGGTCAATCGGCCGTAGATGTTACCTGCATCCCTCAGACCAAAACGATCTGCGGCATGTTGGGAGTTGCGGAATACATACGAAGTGGTTTGATAGATTGGAACTGCGCGTGCATCTGTTGCAGGATCCGGTTGACTCTGTCCTACGTGGACTTGTAAAGTCTCAAAATGATAATTTTTTGTTGCCATAATGTTTCTTTTTATTTGTTACTTTTTCTGCTACAAAGGTAGATTGTGTGGAAATATCGTACAATATTTGTGGAAAAATTAGAAAATATTACTACTTTTGTGTAAATAAATAGTAAAATCGTTCTATTTAAACTTTGGAAATGTATATTTGACAGAATATTATTCTTATGGAGACTTTAGATCGAGTAGATTTGGAAATCTTGCGAACTTTGCAGGAGAATGCACGGTTGACAACAAAGGAGTTGGCTTCGCGGGTGAGCCTATCATCAACGCCGGTTTTTGAGCGTCTGAAACGGTTAGAGCGTGGTGGTTATATCAAGAAATACATGGCAGTCTTAGATGCTGAGAAATTAAATCAAGGTTTTGTCGTGTTTTGCAATGTGAAGTTGCGGCGGATGAATAAGGATATTGCTTTGGATTTTGTGGAACGCATAAAAGAGATTCCCGAGGTAACCGAGTGTTATAATACGTCCGGTAACTTTGACTACCTGCTAAAGGTTCATGCACCGAATATGAAATACTATCAGGAATTCCTTATTCATAAGTTGGGTACAATAGAAAGTCTGGGTTCTATCGAGAGCTCATTTGTGATGGATGAGATAAAGCACACTTATGGTATTCATATTTAGGACTAAAAGCGACGAGCTAACCGAAAAAGTATTATCTTTGTTGTAATATAAGTGATGATTATGAGAAATATAATTCGATTAACAATTGGACTGTTTTGCATTTGCAGTACAACGATTGCACAGGTTCATGAACTTCCTCGTTCCACGCCTGAAGCAGAGGGTATCCCATCTTCAGCTATCAGTGTGTTCTTGGATTCGTTGACATCCTATCCTCGTTCCGACATTCATAGCGTGATGATTCTTCGTCATGGTAAGGTTGTTGCTGAGCTTTATCCGGAGCCTTATAAAGCAGAATATCGTCATACGATGTATTCTTGTTCAAAGACTTTTGTCAGTACGGCGATTGGTATCGCGGTTGATGAAAATCGTTTACGGGTGACTGATCGGGTTGCGACATTCTTCCCTGAATTGCTCCCGGAAAAGATCTCTCCGGAGTTAGCTGCGATGACTATTCACGACTTGTTGACGATGTCTTCGGGTATAAATCCAGATGGAACGATACGTGCGGAGAATGATGACTGGATCAAGGTCTATCTATCTAAGCCAGTTAGTACTCCTGGTGAGAAGTTTAAGTATGATTCGATGTGTACTTACTTGTTGTCGGCTATTATCCAGAAGGTGACTGGGAAGAAAACCTTGGATTATCTGAAAGAAAAGCTGTTCAATGACATGCATATCACAGATGTAGGCTGGGAGGAAAGCCCGGAGGGCTACAATGTCGGTGGCTGGGGATTGCATATCCAGTGTGAGTCTTTGGCAAAAATGGGACAGCTATTGTTGCAAAAAGGAAAGTGGAACGGCAAACAATTGGTATCCGAAGAATGGGTGAAGCAGATGATGAGCAACCATATCGCCACCAATGATGAGGGGACGGCATTTTATGGTTATCAGATGTGGGGATGTCCTCCAAACGGTTCGTTCCGTGCGGATGGCCGTCTTGGACAATTTATCTTGGTGCTTCCTGAAACGGATATGGTTATTGCTATCACGGAATGTACCTATTCTCCACAGCTTCGATTTGCTTGGGAAATCCTTTTGCCGAAAGTACAAAACACTCCATTGGCCAGAGGAAAGGATTATCTTCGTCTGTTGAAAGATATCAAAACATATCGTTACCCGACATCACAAGGGAAAGCCTCTTCAACGTTGATGAAACAGCTGGAAGGAAAGACATATACCTTCGAAAAGAATGAGTTTGGTTGGAAGAGTCTTTCTTTCGAACAACGGAAAAATGAGATGATCATGTCGGTTAAGGATGAATATGAGAAGGCTTATTCCCTTTCGTTAGGCTATAAGAATTGGATAACAAACGAGGTAGAGGGCTATCCGCTTTATTCCATGACGGCCCGTCAGAAGTTCAAAGCATTGGAAGGACCGTTCCACATGGCAGGATGTTATGCTTGGACGAAGCAAGGATTGAACTTCAAGATTGAATATGTCGATTGGATTTCTGCAGCCGATATCATTCTGGTACCGAATGGCAATCAGATTAGTTTAAAAGTCCGTAAGAACTATAACGTTTTTGAAGAGACAATGCAGGGCATTGCACGATAATTAAAAATTTTATCACAATATAATTATGAAAAAGTATATGAAATTTTGTTTGCTAACAACGATGTTGTGTGCATTTTCAGTAGGCTCAAAGGCTCAGACAATTGGTGTAAAACCTATAGAGATTGACTTGTGGCAGAATGGTTTGCCTAATTCCAATGGCATTGAATCACAAGGATATGATGATTCTAAGCAGAACTTCAAGCCTGGCATTAAGGTGTTCCTTCCCAAACAAAAGACGGCGAAACCTATGCGGGCTGTTGTCATCTGTCCGGGTGGAGGCTATTCTCACTTGGCAATGGATCATGAAGGTTATCAGTGGGCCGATTTCTTCTTGAATGAGGATGTGGCTACCATTGTATTGAAGTATCGGATGCCACATAATAATTATAATGTTCCGCAGTCGGATGCATACGAGGCTATTCGGATAGTCAAGGAGC
>CAMVLL010000071.1 GCA_947168315.1 uncultured Bacteroidota bacterium
TGTACGGTTACACGTCATCCAACTCGGTAAGGTACTTCGAACACATCGATATCAAGGACAGTACGGAGAAAATAAACGATGCTCCCGACATGCTATACATCCTTTATAAGTATATTATCGTTTTCAATGACTTCAGCAATGAGATGTTGCTCTTGGAAATGGTGAGCGACGATGAAGATAGTCATTTGGACATTGTGGAGAAAGCGATCTATAACCGAAACTATACGACGTATGACTTCCACGCTGTCGGTGAGACATACAGCACATTGACAGATGACGAGCATCGTGAGAATATCCGCAAGGGAATTGCTCACTGTCTTCGTGGAGATGTCTTTCAAATCGTCCTCTCACGTCGGTTTATCCAACGCTATCAGGGTGATGACTTCAAACTTTACCGTGCTTTGCGAAGCATAAACCCTTCTCCTTACTTGTTTTATTTCGATTTTGGCGGTTTTCGTATCTTCGGTTCATCTCCAGAAACTCATTGTCGCATCGAACATGGAAGGGCTTACATCGATCCTATCGCAGGCACAACCAAAAGAACAGGTAATTCCGCTCAAGATGAAGCACTGACTACTCAATTAGTCAACGATCCGAAAGAAAATGCTGAACACGTGATGTTGGTCGACTTAGCACGCAACGATTTAAGTCGCAACTGTCACGACGTAAAGGTAGAATTCTTTAAACGAATACAGTATTACAGCCACGTCATTCACTTAGTTAGTCGAGTTAGTGGAGCATTGGACGAAGGCGCTAATCCAATGAAGGCATTCATCGACACTTTCCCAGCAGGAACTTTGAGCGGAGCGCCAAAAGTTAAAGCTCTCCAACTGATTGCCGAATATGAGCCACACAATCGCGGTGCTTACGGTGGATGTATCGGTTTTATCGGACTCAATGGTAGTCTGAACCAAGCCATTACAATCCGTACTTTTGTCAGCCGAAACAATGAACTATGGTTCCAAGCAGGTGGCGGAATTGTCGCAAAGAGTAATGTTGAGAATGAACTACAGGAAGTGAACAACAAATTGGGGGCGCTGAAAAAAGCAATCTCAATGGCAGAAAAAATGTAAGAAGTAAAAATTATGAAAATCGTTATCATTGACAACTACGACTCGTTTACCTATAATCTGAGTCACGCAGTAAAAGCCTTGGGTGCCAACGTAACCGTTGTCCGCAACGACCAATTTGAGCTGAAAGACTTGGAGAAATATGACAAAATCATTCTTTCACCAGGCCCAGGAATACCTTCTGAATCTGGTCTCTTGCTAGATGTCATACGTTCTTACGCTAATAAAAAACCAATTCTCGGCATCTGTCTGGGAGAGCAAGCTATCGGTGAAGCATTTGGAGGAAAACTCATCAATCTGAAGGACGTTTTTCACGGAGTACAAACACCTGTACAAATTCTTAATGATGAAGTACTGTTCAAATCTTTGCCGGAAAAATTGCTCGTAGGACGTTATCACTCATGGGTCGTTTCCAAGGAAGAATTACCTGAATGTTTGGAAATCACTGCCCTTAGTGAGGAAGGCTATATCATGGGACTCAGACATAAGACATTCGATATTCATGGCATCCAGTTCCATCCTGAGTCTGTTTTGACTCCCGAAGGAATTCAAATCATTCAAAACTTTATCAACCACTAAAACGAGAAATCATGAAAAAACTATTAACTCGCCTCTTTAATCACGAGGAACTGAGCCGTGAGGAGGCAAAACAATTATTATTAGACATTGTTGACGGAAAATTCAATAATACTCAAATCGCTTCTCTCCTTACTGTGTTTCAAATGAGAGGCATTAAAGTAGACGAAATACTTGGACTTCGTGACGCTCTCCTTACAACAAGGGTTCCAGTTAACCTAGATGAATACAAACCAATCGATATCGTCGGTACAGGAGGAGACGGAAAAAATACATTCAACATATCTACATGCGCCTGCATCGTGGTAGCCGGTGCCGGTTATCGCGTTGCGAAGCATGGAAACTTTGCAGCGACTTCAGTAAGTGGGGCAAGCAATGTGATGCAACAGCATGGTGTAGTCTTTACCAACGATGAAAATAAGCTAAGACGGTCTATGGAAGGGTGTAACATGGTATATATGCATGCCCAATTATTTAATCCTGCCATGAAATGTGTAGGTCCTATCAGAAAAGACTTACAAGTCAGGACCATTTTCAACCTTCTTGGTCCACTGATTAATCCCTGTTTGCCAGCATATCAATTGCTCGGTGTAGCTGATCTCCAACAAATGAGGCTATATACGAATGTTTTGCAGAAGATGGGGGTGCGTTTTTCAGTTGTAAATAGCCTTGACGGATACGATGAAATCTCTTTAACCAATGAATTTAAGGTGATGAGCAACTCGTACGAACGCATCTATCAACCCAAAGACTTAGGTCTTGTGATGAATCGTCAAACAGAATTGTATGGAGGATCGACACCGGAGGAAGCTGCTCGAATATTCGACAATGTTCTGGAGAATAAAGCGACGAAAGCACAGACAGATTGTGTCCTCATTAACGCTGCTTTCGCTATTCAAACCATCGAGCCGGAACGCCCAATTGAAGAATGTGTTGCGATTTCCAAGGAATCACTCGAAAGTGGAAAGGCATTAAAGACATTCAAGAAGTTTATTGAATTAAATAGCTGAATATGAAAGATATATTAAACGAAATAATAGAACATAAACGAATTGAAATTGAGGTTCAAAAGAAGACGATAAGTGCCGAAAACTTACAAGCAAATTTCCAAGAACGTGTTCCTCACAGCCTTCGAAAAGCATTAGCTACTTCGAGCACTGGAATCATCGCGGAGTTCAAACGGAAATCGCCCTCAAAAGGATGGATTAATGAAAAGGCCGACCCGCTGACTATCACTCAAGGTTACCAACAAGCAGGGGCTTCTGCCCTATCGATTCTGACCGATGAACACTTTTTTGGCGGGAGCTTAGAGGATATTCAGGCCGTTCGAGAACATATCTCTATTCCAATTCTGCGAAAAGATTTCATCATTGACGAATATCAACTCTACCAAGCACGATTTGTCGGTGCTGATGCCATACTTTTGATAGCGGCAGCATTGAGTATTGAGGAGTGCAAACAACTGACCCGAAAGGCACATGAGTTGAATCTTGAGGTGCTTTTAGAGTTACATCATGAGAAGGAAATGGAATATATTACTGAGGAAACCGATATAGTGGGTATCAACAACCGTAATCTGGGTTCATTTCATACGGATGTGAACCATTCTTTTGAAATGATTCACCACCTCCCATCCTCGAAAATTTGTGTCTCTGAAAGTGGAATTTCTAATCCAAGTACTGTTATCAGGCTACGTCAAGAAGGTTTTAAGGGATTCCTTATCGGAGGATATTTCATGAGTACTGAGAATCCAAGTCGTGCGTTTCAACAATTTATTAGAGAATTAAGATGAAAATAAAAGTGTGCGGTATGCGCGACGCCGAAAACATAAGAGCGTTGGACGAAAAGAGGTTGATTGACTGGATGGGATTTATCTTTTATCCACAGTCACCCAGATATGTTCATGAAAAACCGACTTACCTACCGAAGAATTGTCGGCGTGTAGGTGTATTCGTCAATGAAAATATCCTAGAAATACTCAAGAAAATTGATGATTATCAATTGGATGGGATTCAATTACACGGTAATGAATCACCTGAATTCTGCTCTGAGTTGAAAAACGCACGGCCTGGCATCTTCCTCATCAAAGCTTTTTCAATCAACAAATCGGCGAAAAACCTTTTTGAGAACACAAATGCTTATGAAAATCGCTGTGACTACTTTCTATTTGACACAGCGACCAAAGGATATGGAGGATCTGGCAAACAATTCGACTGGAATATTCTTCAGGCTTACCATGGTTCAACACCGTTTCTGTTAAGTGGGGGTATCAAACCTGAGAGTATAAAGGCTTGTTCCAACTTTCGTCATGTAAAATGCGTTGGTATTGATCTCAACAGCGGATTTGAAATAGCTCCTGCTTTTAAAGATGTAGAACAAATCAGTCAATTCATACAACAATTAAACTCTTAAATACATAATAAAATGAATAGAATTAATCAGTTATTCGAACGTGGACAACAAAATATTCTTTCCGTTTACTTTTGTGCGGGACATCCCACATTAGACGGAACTGTAAACACAATAAAAGCTTTGGAAGAAGCAGGTATTCAAATGGTTGAAATAGGGATTCCTTTCTCAGATCCGATGGCCGATGGTCCCGTTATTCAAAAGGCGTCAACACAAGCTTTGAGGAACGGAATGAGCTTAAAAATGCTTTTTCATCAACTGGAAGGCATCCGAAATGAGGTAAAACTACCTCTACTTCTTATGGGATATCTGAATCCTATCATACAATTCGGATTCGAAAACTTTTGTAAGAGATGTCAAGAAGCTGGAATTGATGGGATGATTATACCCGATCTCCCATTCAATGACTATCAAAATAGTTATCGGAGCATTGCAGAACGATATGATTTACGAATGATTATGCTTATCACACCCGAGACAAGCGACGAACGAATTCGATTAATTGATTCTAACACTGATGGTTTCATTTATATGGTTTCGTCTGCAGCTATCACAGGAGCCCAAAAAGATTTCAATGAAAAGAAACTTGAATACTTCCGTCGTATTAATGGCATGCAATTACGGAACCCACGGATGATCGGTTTTGGTATTTCAAATAAGCAAACTTACGATTCGGCAGTGAATAACGCTTCTGGAGCAATTATAGGCAGCAAATTTGTGACACTACTCGACGAAGAAAATGGTGACGCAAAGAAAGCATCAGAACGGCTATTAAAGGCTATTTTAGAAGTTTAACAAAACAATTTGTTATTATTATGGAGGATATTTTGCAATTTATCGCAAAACCTATATCTTTGTGTCATATTTTATAACACCATAATAAAATGACAAATAGTAATTATCCATCCGTTTTGATTATATATACAGGGGGAACGATTGGTATGCGTCAAAATCCGGAAACCGGTGCGTTGGAAGCATTCGATTTCTCACAACTCCAAGAGAATGTACCCGAGTTAAGACGATTTAATTATCATATTTCCTCTTATCAGTTCGACCCTCCAATTGATTCTTCCGACATGGAGCCTTCATTGTGGACGAAATTGGTAAAGATAATCAGCGATCATTACGACGAATACGATGGATTTGTCATTCTTCATGGAACAGACACCATGGCTTATACGGCATCTGCATTGAGTTTTATGCTTGAAAATTTGCAGAAACCTGTTATCCTTACAGGTAGTCAGTTGCCAATCGGTATATTACGCACTGATGGAAAGGAAAATCTCATTACCTCCATTGAGATTGCCGCAGCTAAGAATGTTGATGGAACGGCTTTAATACCGGAAGTCTGTATTTTCTTCGAAAATCACCTGATGAGAGGAAATCGTACGACCAAGATCAATGCCGAAAATTTCAATGCTTTCCGCTCATATAACTACCCGCCATTGGCAGAAGCTGGAATCCATATCAAATATGAGTACGACCGGATTCTGAAACCTGACTATGCAAAGCCATTGAAGCCACATTATCTCTACGATACAAATGTAGTGATACTGACTCTCTTCCCTGGAATTCAAGAAAATGTGATTCGAAACGTACTGAAAACACCAGGGTTGAAGGCGGTTGTACTTAAAACATACGGATCAGGCAATGCTCCTCAGAAACGTTGGTTCATTAATTTGCTCAAGGAAGCGACAGCGAATGGAATTATCATTGTGAATATCTCACAATGTCCGTCAGGAATGGTTGAAATGAGCCGTTATGAAACTGGATTACACCTTTTGGATGCAGGAGTTATCAGTGGTTATGACAGTACTGTAGAGTCGGTAATCACAAAACTAATGTTTTTGTTAGGGCATGGCATGAGTACGGAAGACATTCGTTACCTCATGAGCATACCTATTGCCGGTGAATTCACTATCCCTGCCGAATAATTGACGATTATTCGTTGATTGCATACGTCAAAACAAAATCCGGGTGCAATAAATAACGTATGAGGAACTCCTTACGCTCTGGAGAACCGTATTCTTTTCCTTTGAACGAGCCATCAATACATAGGTTGAAAGGATAAATCTGTAGGTTATGCAGGAAATCGACATCAATCTGTTCCATAATCTTAAAGATACTCTCTTTGGCCGACCAGTGAAGGAGCATCGCATAAACCATATTATCACGATTTTCTAATAACGGATCTTGCAATCTGGCATTTTCTACCGAACAATTTTCGTCCTCACGAATAAATCGTTTGGCTATTTTGCAAACGCGGTTACCATATTGTTCAATATCAATCCCGATAATCCGTGAAAGGCTGAGAGCAAGCGTTACATAACCTCGAGTATGGGAGATACTGACGTTCCATTTTGAGTTTATAAGATACGGCTTGCCTGATTCTTTATAACCTATCTCACATTCCTCACCAAGCATTTCTTTTAGCAAAGCACGTACAGCCAACCATTCCAGCCGTCTTCCTTCATAACGGAATTGTTCCAATTGAGATGCATAGAATGATTGCCGGTCTCCAAACTTCGATAAAAGTTCATCAACTGTCTCAGAGACCTTCCATATACCGTATGTCAGCTCATTTTCTTGAATACGTTGTATGAGGGGCATAAGTTTATTTAGTTTAGTATTTAGAGTTTAGGGTTACTTTAACCTTCTTAATACGTCGAGAATCCATTGCTAACACCTCAAAATTAAAGTCGTGATAGCTCATTTTCTCGTGTGGACGTGGGAAATCACCTTTTATCTCGAGCAGAAGACCGGCCAATGTATCGGCATCTCCCTCGATTTCCTCGAACACGTCAGGATCTACATCAAAAACCTTATAGAAATCAGTAAGCAAAGTCTTACCTTCGAAGATATACGAACCATCTTTCTGTTTGATATACGTGTGCTCCTCCTCATCATATTCATCATTAATCTCACCGACAATCTCTTCGATGATATCTTCCATCGTCACAATTCCCGAAGTTCCACCGAACTCATCGACAACAATCGCGATATGCACACGATTTTGTTGGAACTCACGCAACAAATCATCAATCATCTTCGTCTCTGGAACGAAATATGCCGGACGAATCAAACTTTGCCAACGGAAGTTGCTCGCTTTGTTCAGATGAGGAAGTAAGTCCTTTATATACAGAATACCTTTGATATTGTCAGGGGTTTTCGAATAAATAGGGATTCGAGAATAAACATTATCGACAATACATCTTAGAACTTGATCATAAGGAGTATTGATTTCCAAGTCGATCATATCCAATCGCGGAGTCATAATCTCCTTTGCGGTCTCCCCACCAAACCGAATAATACCCTCGAGGATATTACTTTCATCCGAGATTTCTTTCTTATCGGTCAACTCCAGCGCTTGCGACAAGTCATCTACCGACAGATTATACGACTTTTTCTCCACTACCTTATTGATTATGAATGATGAACGAGCCAACAATTTAGAGAATGGCGAGAATAATATGTTCAAAAACGATAAAACCGGAGCGGCACGTCTTGAGAACTTAAGAGCATGCTGAACCGAATAGATTTTTGGAATAATTTCACCGAACAACAACAAGAGGAATGTCAACAGAACAGTGATGAACAAATACTCAAGAATAACGGCATTTCCCCAATTTACCGACTTATCGAAGAAATACTTAAAGAGCATAATGATTGTCACATTGACAAAATTGTTGGAAATCAAGATTGTCGCCAATAGTCGTTCGGAGTTATTACGCAAATTACTGATCATAGCATCCGACGGATGTTCTTCTTTCTCCACTTCGTTCAAATCAATTGGCGACAAAGAGAAGAAAGCAATCTCTGATGCAGACACAAAGCCCGAACAGTATAACAAAAGTATGGCTAAAACAAATGCAACAATCGCTCCGAAAGTAGGAGTCAACAGGGTTACACTATCAAAAAGTGAATTTATTCCAGATAAATACGAGTCAGGGTCCAAGGAATACAAATTTAGTTAAACATCAGTTGTTTAAAAAGGCAAACCGTCCGTTGAAGTCGGTTCCTCTGGCTGTACAGGTGCCGGTTGTGGAACTGAAGCAGCAGGTTGTTGTGCGTTATTCTTCGGAGAAAGCAACTCCATATTGTCAACAAAAATCTCAACACGTGTACGGTGTACACCGTTCTGATCATCATATTGTCGGCTACGGATCTTACCTTCCAAATAAAGCAGGTCACCTTTGTGAACATATTTCTCAGCCACTTGAGCAAGACCTCTCCATAACACGATATTGTGCCACTCAGTACGTTCAGGAACCTGAGTTCCATTTGCCAACGTATAACCACGCTCAGTTGTTGCCAACGTAAATGTGGCTACAGCTTGATTGGATTCAAAATACTTTACTGCTGGTTCTTGTCCAACGCGACCAATTAATTGAACTTTATTCAAAGACATAATTCACTCCTTTTTATTATGCTACAAAATTAATGAAAAGAATTGGTTTATCAAACGAGATACAGCAAATTTATGTATGTCTTCAATTTTTATTTTTTTACAATCTCCCAAAGATTCTGTTCCCGATGGGACAATCACCTCATAAAAATCCGCATAGATCACACGATGTGACAATACATGCTTGACATTTCTCTGAAGCAATCGGAACTGCGGGGCTTCAACATTATTAAATAAGGAGTGTAATTCAGGCAAAGCAAGAAAAGACTCTTCATCGACAGCCTCTTTTGTCTCGATAAGAGGCAATTCATACAAGTTCTTCCAAATATCATTTCCTGTTCGCTTATGAATGAAGGTCGAATCACCAGCCTTGACAAACAAATAATGGAAATAGCGATTCGAGACCTTTGTCTTATGCGTCTTGATGGGCAGAGTGTCAACCATTCCGCGAGCATTGGCCATACAAGAGCCAGCAAGCGGACAACTATTACAATCCGGAGAAGAAGGAATACATTGCAAAGCCCCAAATTCCATGATTGCCTGGTTATGCATTGCAGCATGTTGCTTGTCCATCAAGAGTTGTGCTGCCTCCTGAATCTTTTTCTTTCCAGGATTTGAGTCGATGGGATCATCGATTAAGAGCCAACGACTGAGCACACGGTTCACATTCCCATCGACAACAGCGTAAGGCTGATCGTATGCAAACGAGCAAATAGCTGCGGCCGTATAATCTCCGACACCTTTCAGTGCACGAACTCCCTCATAATTGTTTGGGAATGTCCCTTGCATAACTATTTGTTTGGCAGCTGCATGCAAGTTTCTTGCCCGGGAATAATAGCCCAAGCCTTGCCAATATTTCAAGACCTCATCCTCGTCGGCCGAAGCCAGCGTATCAACATTTGGGAAGCGTTTAACGAAACGTAGGTAATAATCATACCCTTGTTCAACACGAGTCTGCTGAAGGATAATTTCAGAGATCCAAATCAAGTACGGATCTTTCGTATTCCTCCAAGGAAGATCGCGTTTGTGAGTATAATACCAATCTACTATAAGTTTACTAAAGACATTTTCCATAGAAAAAAAGAGAAATAATCTCCCTATTCAATACAAAAATAAGCCATAAAAGGAAAAGAGTACACTTTTTAAGAAATTATTTTTGGAATTATTCCATAAAGAGGTAGAAAAGCCGTATATTTGCAATCCGATTTGAAAATAAAAGTAATTGTATAACAGTATTATATAAAAAGAACTATGACTAAAGCAGACATTGTTAATGAAATCTCTAACAAAACCGGCATGCAGAAAGCCGAAGTTATGAATATTGTAGAAGCCTTTATGAAGACTGTACAAGTATCTCTTGCTAAGGGAGAGAACGTTTATCTTCGTGGTTTTGGTAGCTTCACAGTTAAGACTCGTGCTCAAAAGACAGCTCGTAACATTTCTAAGAATACGACTATCATCGTTCCTGAGCATAAGATTCCGTCTTTCAAGCCGGCTAAGACATTTGTTGCAGCAGTAAAGAAGTAAGAAAATATTATTAACATTTAAACTTTTAGAGCTATGCCAAGCGGAAAAAAGAAAAAAAGACATAAAATGTCTACGCATAAGCGTAAAAAAAGACTGAGAAAGAACAGACATAAGAGCAAGTAAATAGTTTTGTAGTCTGTTACTGACACAAAAAATAAAGAACAAACCGTAAAAACAACAATCCGTTTTGAAAAGGTTTGTTCTTTATTTGTTCAATTGAAGAGATGTGTTTAGGAATTAACTAATCAAAGACAAAAGTGACAAGCGAATTATTCATTGACGTTCAGCCCAAAGAAATCTCCATCGCGCTTACGGAAGATAAGCAACTCGTGGAATTTCAGAAGGAAGGAAGAAGTGCTTCTTTCAATGTGGGCGACATGTATGTGGGCCGCATACGCAAGTTAATGCCCGGTCTGAATGCATGTTTTGTGGATGTCGGCTTTGGGAAAGACGCTTTTCTTCACTATTTGGACCTTGGTTTACAATTTCACTCTTACGAGAAATATCTGAAGCAAGTTACAAGCGACCGCAAGAAACTTTACCCCATTACAAAAGCATCGATGATGCCCGACCTGGAAAAGGAGGGGACCGTAGCAAATGTCCTCAAACAAGGTCAGGAAGTCATCGTGCAGATTGTCAAAGAACCGATATCTACAAAAGGTCCACGTCTAACATGCGATCTTTCTTTCGCGGGACGTTTCCTTGTGCTTATTCCTTTCAACGATAAGATATCAGTTTCACAAAAAATTAAGTCAAGTGAAGAACGCGCTCGCCTCAAACAGTTAGTACAAAGCATCACTCCTAAGAATTTTGGAGTCATTGTACGCACTGTTGCCGAAGGGAAACGTGTTGCCGAGCTTGATGCCGAGCTTAAACTTTTGCTTCAACGATGGGAAAACATGATTGCCAAAGTGCAAAAAGCTACCACCCTACCCGCTCTTGTTCACGAAGAGACTAGTAGGACGGTTGGAATGCTCCGCGACTTGTTTAATCCTTCATACGAAAACATTTACGTCAATGACGAACATGTGCTTCAGGAAGTGAAGGAATACGTCAAGTTCATTGCCCCTGACCGGGAAAGCATCGTAAAGCTGTACACTGGACAACTTCCCATCTTTGATAATTTCGCTATTACCAAACAGCTGAAGGCTTCGTTTGGAAAAATTGTAACCTACAAAAGCGGTGCTTATCTGATTATTGAGCATACTGAGGCACTGCATGTAGTGGATGTCAACAGCGGTAACCGTTCAAGAACCAACAACGGCCAAGAAGAGAATGCCATTGACGTGAATCTCGGTGCTGCTGATGAGCTTGCACGTCAACTACGACTCCGTGATATGGGTGGTATCATCGTAGTCGACTTTATTGACATGAACTTAGCTGAGAACCGTCAGAAACTTTATGAGCGCATGTGTAAGAATATGCAGAAAGATCGTGCGAAGCACAATATCTTACCGCTCAGTAAATTCGGTTTAATGCAAATAACCCGACAACGCGTTCGTCCAGCTATGGATGTGACCACGGACGAAGAATGTCCGACTTGTTTCGGGAAAGGGCATATCAAGTCATCCATTTTGTTTACAGATACTCTCGAGAGTAAGATCGATTATTTGGTCAATAAGTTGAAGATGCGTAAGTTCACGCTGTACATCCATCCATACGTCGCTGCTTATATCAACAAAGGCGTTATCTCGCTGAAACGACAATGGCAGATGAAGTATGGATTCGGCTTTAAGATCATTCCCGATCAGAGTCTTGCCTTCCTACAATATCGGTTTACCGATGAACATAAGGAAGAAATCGACATGAAAGAGGAAATGGAAATCAAATAACTGAATCGGATAGTTCACGTAGCTATCCGATTTTGTTTTGATATGTTCTACTAATTAAAACCTTTTACTCATAATTCTTTTTTCTCCAACAAAATAGTCTAATTCCTTTGTCTTGCAAAGGAATATCTGTACTTTTGTTTTGGAACATATTACTATTAAACAATGATGAAATTTATCTCGTGGAACGTAAATGGCCTCAGAGCCGTGTATACTAAGGGTTTCGAAGAAACATTTAAAAACCTTGATGCGGACTTTTTCTGCCTGCAGGAGACTAAGATGCAAGCGGGACAATTGGATGTCCACTTCGATGGTTACGAATCTTATTGGAACTATGCCGACAAAAAAGGATACTCCGGTACGGCTATCTTTACCAAACACCATCCTTTGAATGTGACTTACGGTATGGACATCGACGAACACGACCACGAAGGTCGCATAATCACACTCGAGATGGAGCGTTTCTACCTCGTAGTAGTTTATACGCCTAATTCTCAGGAGGAATTACGCCGTCTGGATTATCGTATGACTTGGGAAGATGCTTTCCGTGACTTCCTACTTAAACTGAATGAAAAGAAACCTGTCATCGTCTGCGGAGATATGAACGTGGCTCATCAGGAAATAGATATTAAAAATCCGAAAGCAAACCGCCGGAATGCAGGTTTTACTGATGAGGAACGTGAGAAATTCACCGTCCTCCTCAACACAGGTTTTATCGATACGTTCCGTTATCTCTACCCCGATACTGTGACATACTCATGGTGGTCGTACCGTTTCCAAGCCCGACAAAAGAATGCCGGCTGGCGTATCGACTACTTCCTGACATCCCAATCACTGGAACCAATGATCAAAGACGCAAAGATTCATACTGATATCTTCGGAAGTGATCACTGTCCCGTGGAACTGGATCTGGATATCTAAAGAATACTAATCTGAACAGACGAAGTTATAATATCAACTCTTTATAGTTTAAGCTTGTCACATTAGTGGAAAGCTCTTGTCACATAGGTGGAAAGCCTTTGTCACATTAGTGAAAAGCCCTTGTCACATAGGTGACAAGCTTAATTTTATAAGAAATAACTATAACGAATCAAGAGGAATAGGTTTAAAACAGAAAGGGTCTCTTCCAAATGGAAGAAACCCTTTATTCATTTGCTTGCGTATATTCGCTTCTTTCGAATTAATTGTCTGAAGGTTGTTGTGCTTCAGGAGCAGCTGGTGTGCTAGCTGCAGGAGCTTCAGGAGCAGCGAAGCCTGAAGGAGCGTTCAACGGGTTAGTAGTCTGTTCTTTCAAAGCGTTTTGTTCAATAACTGAAGTCTCAACAGCAGCTTTTGGCAAAACATAAGAAGTTGCGATACTTAAAACAACCATTGCAGCAGCCAAACCCCACGTCATCTTCTCGATGAAATCGGTAGTCTTGCGAACACCCATAATCTGGTTTGATGAAGCAAAGCTGGAAGCTAAGCCTCCGCCTTTAGAATTCTGAATCAAAACGATGAAGCACATCAAGATAGATGCCAACACAATTAATCCAATTAATAGTAGATACAACATTTTATTTATTTGTTTTAGCGTTAATAATCAATTTTTCCAAAAATCTGATTTGGTCTGCAAAGTAACTATTTTTTTTCGGATAATTCAAATTTAATTTTTTAATTATTTGCAGAGCCTTCGAATATCTTCCTTGTTTAACATATATTTTGGCTAAAGTCTCGGTAAAGTAGCTCTCATCCATCAGTTCTTCATCATCTTCCTCGTCTAACTCCTCGGTTTCTTTAGGTGTTTCTTCCATGACAATCGGCTCAGTTTTTTCAACAGTCGACTCAATGGTCTCCTCCCCTTCTACTTCCATCTCCGATGGTTCAGCTATTTCTTCCGATTCCGATTCTTCTGGTTCTTTTTCTTCCGGAACAGGTGCCTCAATTGGGAGTTCTTCCTCTTGTTCTTCGTCAAAATCATTCAGCAGATAAGCCGTATAATCAATGGCTGCGTTATCTGGCACCAATTCAATTGGCTGATTCTGAGCATCATCCGAACGACTTTCCAAAAAAGCATTGATTAATGATAAGGTTCGGTCGACATTCTCTTCCTGGACTTGAGGAGTCTCTTTCTTTTCCGGACGAATGACATAGTTCTCACCCTCAATCATGTAGAACAGCACTTTCCGATCTGGCACAAAGATGGCCGCCTTTCGCAACTCATCGCCGAAACTTTGATCGTGTAGCAGGAATAAGTTCTTCAGATAAAGCAAACGGGCTGCCTGAAAATGCGGATATCTTGCGAGAAGTGTCCGCAATTCGTACAGCGAGTCCTGATTGAGTTGTTCAGGATGCTTTATCCACTGATTGAGAAGTTGAATATCCATGCTTATTTACCAGTTCGCTACGGTTGCATTAAAGATCTGATCAACGATTTCCTTGATAATCTGTGTCACCAATTCCTCTTGGACGGCTGAAAGTTGCTGTGACGAGTTATACTCGCGGCTTCCTTGGAACTGCCGTTTAAAGTCTTCCTGATGATTTACATTGTTTGTGAACTCCACTCTTACGGTCATTCGAAGCTCAGCCATGCTGGAATAGCCATCAGCACCGATACCTTTGTTGATGGCATCGTAGTTAGTGATTTCACCTCTCAAGTGAAGGTCGCCACCTCGCTGAACTTGTTGCAAACGAGTCTGCTGCATATAAATGTCTTGCAGAGCCGTATTGAACATGCTTTCCATTGGACC
>CAMVLL010000072.1 GCA_947168315.1 uncultured Bacteroidota bacterium
CTAAATACAAATATGTCCCGTTCATGTAACGTACATATCGATAATGCTGCTCTTTCGGTGTTGGGGTCTTAAAGCCTTGGCTCCAAGTTGCTCGCAGTCGAACGTCGTCACCCAAAGAGAGCATGCCCGATACCTTAGGCGTAAAGCGATTACCGAACTGATCATTATGATTGAAACGAAGACCTGCCGTTATGTTAGCACCAATCTTATCCGTCAACTTGTAGCTAATCTCGTCCTGTACATAAATAGCTGATGTATGATCTTTTGCCTCTCCGTTGACCACCCGCATAGGAGCATCCAGATAATCGTATCGCCATTCTGCACCTGTATTCAACTGATGGTGTTCCGACAGTGAGAAAACTCCTTTCAAATTGGCCATTGTCCGCTGTTGGTCGCTTTGCAACTCCATATCATCAGGGAAATAAGGATAATAAGGTGTGAAGTTCCCCTGTGGATCGTAACCATCTGTCAGAGTGATTGCTGTGAAATAATAATAGTATGCGTGTTTGTTCCAATCCACATCTAACGAAATAAAATCAGTATCGTTCAGTTTCCAAGTTCCTCCCGCCGATAAGCTCCGATTATGATATTCCATATCATAGGTCTTCACATCAACTGCTGGATATTTCCCGCTAGGGCGATAGATACGTTTCCAGTAGGTACTACCCTCGGCATATAGTTCAAGATTTTTCACAGGCTCATAGGTCAAACGTTCAGAGATTTGCCAATTGGTATATCTATTTACGGTCTTATTCCGCGAATCTGTTATCAGGAACTCGGTTTGATGAGGGTCTTCCGTGCTTGTATTCTGCCAACCATCGGTATGTTGTGTCTGGAAATTCGTGTACGAGGTTACTTTTCCTATTCGCAATCCGATGCCATTATGCTGACGAATGTCGCCATAACTACCCACTCTTGTTGAGTTTTCTGCCAACAGTCCTTCATTATGTTTTTTAGTAATGATGTTGATAACGCCAGCAATAGCATCACTTCCATATAGCGCCGAAGATGCACCCTTCACGATTTCTATCTTCTCAATGTTATGGGGATCAATCAATCCAAGGTCGTTCTGTCCACCTACGTCTCCATGGATACGTTTACCATCAATAAGAATCAAGATATAGCTATTACCCAACCCATTCATCTGCATCTGGCTACCCATATCATCCTCATTAAAATCCAAGGAGGAGGTCAGTCCCATCAACATATCTTGTAAACTTTTTCCAGAATAGTTCTTGAGTATTCGCCCACTGATTACTTCTGTTTGCACGGGAGCATCCTTCAAAAGATGTTGCGTTCCCGTTCCTGTGATGACAATCTCAGGGATAGAGTCTTGCATCTCACTTGTCACTTGGGCAAATGAATGGAATGAGAGGAGCAAAGCGGTAAGCACGGCCAACCATTTACGTTTCATAGCGATAACAAATAAAACGCACCATGCCGGACGATCTCCGTAACAGCCCACAACTAAATAACAACTATTGTTGCTAAGTTTAGAATGATACCTATCGCTTCTGATCCTGGAAGCATAGTGCTATGTAAAACGATTCAGCAGGTCTTCTGGCTTTCCTCCGTTTGTTTACCTTCCCATATCGACGATACAGTGGTTTTGCAGAACAAACGAATCGTGAGGAATACAGCTGCAGGAACAGCTCCGGCTTCACACCGGATTCCCTTTCACCTCATAATGAACGTATAAGGTTACTGAATTCACTGCAAAGGTATACATAAAAAATGAATCCGCAATCAAATAAGAATTATTTTTGATTTCAATTAGTTGTCTATAACTATAAAGGTGAAATCTATTATAATAGCATTTGTGCATCTACTTCGGGTTGTGAACACAAAAATCAGTCGCCCCTACCAATCAATGAAAGTAGAGGCGACTGAAAACTGGATTCTTAACGGTAAACGGACTTGTCCTTCTGAATCAATAATTGAATCCTGTTCCGATAAAGGCTGTTTGAGAGAAATCTTCCATGTTATGACGGATAATCCAATCTATATAAGTCATGAACATCCAGGCCGTGTACTCATAACCCATCGCATTGAGGTGACCACCCAAGAAGAAACGCTTATGGAAGTCGGATTCATTGCTGTAGTCTGGTCCATATTTCTTGATATCAAGAATATACACATTTTCGAACACTTCTGCCATCTGACGTATAACCTTATTATATGGATCATCTTCGGAGCCACGCGGGTTAGTCACAAGGAAGAACTTTGCCTGTGGCTGAATGCTCTTTATACGCTGAATAATTCCTCCATAGCTACCGGCAAACGTATCTGCGTTCTTCATGAAATCATCTTTGTTGATATCGGTCTTCACATCACCCACCGTATATTTCCGAGTACGGTCGTTGACTCCCAATGCCATGATGTAGGCCTGATGTGGAGTGACCTTAGCATCAATATTATTATTCCTGTTTTTTGGGTTATCCCAAAAATTGCTGATCCAACCTTTTGTCCATTCACCACCCTGTGAATAGTTGTCGCCTTTTGTACCCGTCAAGGCACAAATACGCTGTCCCCAGGAATAGTCGTAATAGTCATGGTAGCCCTTGTTACCTTGGGCATCGCGAGATTCGTGCTCACCGCTGCATAGTGAATCGCCAATGAATCCCCAAGAATGAATGATACTGCAAAAACCCGGATTCTGATTGACTACGGCAATCGGGTTTTCTGATTCATAATAAGTCTGTGCCTGGAGGGGAAGAAGTCCTATCAAGCACATCACTCCACAAAATAAGAATAAACGCTTCATAAGTTTTGCTTATTATTTTTTGATTATAAATTGATACGTCCCTTGCTCCACTTCCTTTATCTCGTTGTTGATTGGCAGATAAACTGTTGCTGATGAACCTACAGGGACAGTTACAGTAAGTGTCACTTCATTTGTAGTCTGACGGATATCCGACTTCAACAGTCCATATGGAGTTTCATATTCATACATTACCCTTTCTAGTGAAGTTAAGATAGGTTTCACCACGAAATGTTTATATCCTGGAGATGTTTCATCAACCTGTACCCCCGCCAGATGGCGGTAGAACCAGGACAAAGCGCCTCCAAACATCGGGTGGTTGCGTGAGTTCTTCCCATCCCATTGTTCCCACATTGTCGTCGCTCCCTGACGAATCATGTCCCCAAAACTAGGGAAGTCGGTCTGGTTCATCATATCACAGGCCAAGTTGTTCATATCATGGCGAGCAAGCATCTCCAAAAGGAAACGTGTTCCAAAGATTCCCGTGTTGAAATGTCCTTTGTTACGCACAGCAATCTCGTCCTTCAAAGTCTCGACAACTGCTTCTCTATAAGAAGCCGGCACATCCATCACCAAGGCAAACACATTGCTTCCATAATCACCATAACTTTTTTCAGCAGGTCGATAGAATTTCTGATGAAAGGCATTCCATACCTTCTCAGTCAATACCTTATAATATCGTTCATCATCTCCTTGATTCAGCACATGCGCCGCCTTTGCATTGATATCAAGGCAGTACCATAAGTAGAACGTATGCACTAACTCTGCATCCGGCAGCTCATAGGGTGCCACCCATTCACCCAGATTAAACCACTGATTTGGTTTGTCTGAGCCCACATTCGTCCGCTGCGAAAACATCGTTCCGTCCTCCGTCTGCCAAGTCAGCATATATCTGACTTGCTCTTTCATGGCTTGATAGCAATCTTTCAGTAATTGGATGTCACCATAATGCAGATAATACTCCCATGGGATAATGTTCATTGCTGCTCCCCACGCTACGCCTCCACCACAAGCCGACTGCCATGGAGCAGAGTTCGGCACATAACCGGTGTCCTTATCCTGGCTATCCATCATGGTTTGAATCCAGCTCCGATAAAAGGCAGCAGCATCAAAATTCTCCATTACAGTATGACAAACCACCTGTCCATCACCCAAATAAGGATTCCGCTCCCGATGCGGACAATCACTTTGAATTCCTCCATGCAGGTTATCCATCTCGCTACGCTGCCAAATGGTGTTGATCGTATTATATAAAGAGTTCGAAGTCTCAAACTGAGCATTCAATTTCAAATCTGTATTCACCGCTTCTGCTTGCAGATTCTCAGCTACAAGATTCTTACATCCCTCAATCACAGCCTTTCGAAAGACGAACCACGTAAAACGAGGCGCATAACTTTCTTTACCTGTACCACCGTGTACATATTTTTGCACACCCAATGGTGACTCGCAGATATACTGTACACGAATGGTATCTCCCTTCTCAGCAACAATATCTTTCAGATGAATCCATCCAGAAATCTCCTTGCCAAAATCTACTATATATCTATTATTGTCTTGTTGTTCAAGTGTTATTGGCTTTAATACTTCTGTAATTTTATCAGAAGGTGCGGTCTGTGCACTCAACTTTCCCGCAGGAGGATCCATTAAGCATACTTTCCGCCAAGTACTTGCTTGTTTTGATTTGACAGCATCATAGATTTCACCGGCATAAACTCCATTCATGACAATCGGTGACTCAGACATCTCCCAGTTCTCATCGGTCGCAACAATCTCCTTCGTTCCATCTTGATAAGTTATCTCCAATTGACAAAGGAAGGCATTCTTTCCAAAAGGAGCAATCCAATGGCTTACGGCGTTATACATTCCCTCACCCAAGAGGCTCTGAAGCTGATTTGTACCTGCTTTCAGATATGATGACACATCATATGCCAAATAGAATACACGATATTCCGTAAAATTATCAGGGATGGCCAGAAATTCCGTTGGCAGTTTTGGTCGTTTGTTGGCATTCGAGATATTGGGAACAAAATAATCATCGCCGACTTTCTCCCCATTAATCAAAACTTCGTAGAAGCCCAATGCGGTAACAAATAATTTAGCATGGTCGATAGCCTTTCCCACTATGAACGAATGTCGAAACATCGGGGCAGCACCATGTTCCCAATCGGCACCAATCCACTTTGCTTTCCATTCAGAGGCATGAAGTAAACCCATTCCCCAGTATGCTGGCTCGCTCCATTCTGACGCTTGGCCGCTTTTGTTCCATACTTTTACTCTCCACCAATACGTTCCGCCAGATTCAAGTTCTTTCCCTTGATAAGAAACGAGGTACGACTGGTCAGACAATACTTTCCCTGTATCCCAGATATCTACATCTCCCTTTATTAGTTTCTCTTTCGAAGAAGCAACACAAATCTGATATGCTGTTTGTTTCTCTCCGCAAATGGTCTCATCGCTTACTACATTGACCCACGAAAAACGAGGATGAACGACATCCACCGTAAAAGGATTGTCCATCTGTTCACAGCGCAAACGAGTGGGGTTAATGGCTGCCTGCAATTGCAAGGCAAGACCTACAAACATGATCGAGGCAAAGGAAATAAACTTTTTCATATGTTATTCTATACGGGTAATCTTAGCACCAATAGCATTCAAACGTTCCTCTATCTTTGTATAGCCACGGTCTATCTGTTCAATATGATCGATTCGACTGATGCCATCCGCACTCATTGCAGCAATCAGCATAGCCACTCCGGCACGGATATCCGGAGATACCATATTGTTCGCCCTCAGTCGGATGCGATGGTCGTGACCGATAACGACAGCACGGTGTGGGTCACAGAGGATAATCTGTGCTCCCATATCTATCAGTTTATCTACAAAGAAGAGACGACTCTCGAACATCTTCTGATGAATCAGAATGCTTCCATTGGCTTGAGTAGCCACCACCAAAAGCACACTCAGCAAATCTGGCGTTAGTCCTGGCCATATAGCATCAGCTAAAGTAAGGATTGACCCATCCATGAAACATTCTATCTCATAATGTTCCTGACGAGGAATATACATATCATCTCCACGTCTCTCTAGTTTTAAACCAAGACGACGAAAACTGTCGGGAATGATTCCCAAATTCTCCCAAGACACGTTCTTAATGGTCAGCTCACTGCCAGTCATTGCAGCCATACCGATAAAACTACCCACTTCGATCATATCTGGAAGAATCGTATGATGTGCTCCGTGCAGTTCGTCTACACCTTCTATCGTCAATAAATTGGATGCGATACCCGAGATTCGTGCTCCCATCTGATTCAGCATCTTGCAAAGTTGTTGAATATAAGGTTCGCAAGCCGCATTATAGATGGTAGTCTTACCCTTTGCCATCACGGCCGCCATTACGATGTTGGCTGTTCCTGTCACCGAAGCCTCATCCAGCAACATATATGTGCCTTTTAATCGGTCGTTTGTTTCAAACTTATAAGCCTTTTTCGTTTCATCATAAGTGAATGTTGCACCTAAATTACTGATACCTCGGAAATGAGTATCCAATCGGCGACGTCCGATTTTATCTCCTCCGGGATTAGCATAAAAGACTTTCCCCATTCGACTCAATAACGGACCAATCATCATGACTGAGCCACGAAGTTTGGCACATTTTTTCATAAATGTTTGACTCTCGATAAATGCAGTATCAATATGCTCTGCCTTGAAACTGTATCCGTTCTTGCCTACACGCTTCACACCTACACCCATGTCACATAGTAACTGAATCAAGTTGTTAACGTCTAAGATATTCGGTACATTCTCAATCACTACTTCTTCCTGCGTCAAAAGAGTGGCACAAATAACCTGTAATGCTTCGTTCTTTGCTCCTTGGGGTGTTATTTCACCATGTAATTGATGATTTCCTTCAACTATAAATGATGCCATATCGTTATTTCGTATTAGATGTAATTAACTTCAGGATAAATATGTATATGAAACTTTTCAAAGACACTCTGCTGGACAAGGTCAGCCAGTTCGATGATGTCGGTCGGAGTCGCCTGATTCTTGTTTACCAAAATCAATGGTTGCTTTTCATAGACCGCAGCTCCACCATGAGTCTTCCCCTTCCAGCCACATTGCTCAATCAGCCATGCTGCTGGTATCTTAACATTTTCCTCATCAACTATATAATGAGGAACATTTGAATATGCTTGTGCTATATCTTCATAAACAACTTTCGGTACAACGGGGTTTTTGAAGAAACTTCCTGCACTTCCCAATTCTTCCGGTTCAGGCAACTTCGACTTGCGTATGGTGATGACCGCATCACGAATCATCTGTGCAGAAGGAACGATGTTCTGTTCCCGCAGTTCTTTCAACTGACCATAGTCTAGATGAACTTTGGGAACGGTTGAAAGCCGAAATACGACTGCCGTCACGATGTATTTCCCGAGCAGACGATTTTTAAAGACACTGTCCCGATAACCGTATGCACAATCCTTTGCTTGGAAGACCCGCTGACAGCCCGTTGCTATCTCGACTGTTTCCACTTCTTGGATGATAGATCCAACCTCCACGCCATATGCTCCGATATTTTGAACGGCCGATGCTCCAACTTCTCCTGGAATATAAGAAAGGTTCTCACTACCATAGTAATTCTTTCGTGCCATCTCAGCACAAAAATCATCCCATACAATACCTGATCCGACTCTAACCTTCAGTTCTTCCCCGTCCTGAATGTTGTATTCAATGAACTTGATATTGGAATGGAGTACGACACCTTCGAAATTCTTCGTGAACAACAGGTTACTCCCACCTCCGATGTGAAGGATTGGTTTCCCGTTTTGCCGAATTTCTGCCAGCACTGCGATCAGTTCATCGACCGTATCATAGGTGATAAACTGCTCCGCCTTGACATCCATTCCGAAAGTGTTGTGCTTACGTAAATCGTATTGGTTATATCTGACTATGGCCATACTTATAATTAGAATGATACTTTCATGGTCGCTCCATCCTTGATTCTTGCATGACGGACTAACTTTCCGTTAGTCAGGATGCGAACGTCCAATTTCTTCTGTATCCGTTGAACATGTATATCAAATTTCTTACCAAATGCGCATATCTGATTCAGACTCATCTCATTCCATTCTTGCGGAAGGCGAGGAGTGAGGTCGAAGGAATGCAGCCCAGTAGGACGGATTCCAAACAATCCTTCCGTAAAGATGCGGCAATACAATCCGCTCTCTGCAGAAAGGTGTCGCTGACTGCCTTCGGGCCATGCTTCAATGGCATAAGGAACATGCTCGCCTAAGAGACGACGATTGGAATAAAACTTGAGATAGTCCATCGCCTTGTCCACCTCACCGCAGGCAATGACACCACGGAATCCATAAAGTGTAGAGCGATCCCAGTATGTTTCCGTTCCCGCTTGCGTCAACAGTCCGTTCTCCGTCCACAGACGAGGAGAGAACAAAGCGCTGATAGTAGCCTCCTTACGGTCGTAAATGCCCACCGTCAATGGAATACAAATCCAAGAACGCAAGACATCGTTTCCTTTATAATATTGATAGGTATTGAATCCCTCTACAATTGCGCCGAAGTATTTGTCAATCGCCTTGCGAAGTGCCTGTGCCTCCTGAGCATATTTGTTCAGTTGAGCTGTTGGCTTATCTAAAGACTTACCTAAGTAAACAGCCGACAAGAGAGCATCATAATAAAGTGATGAAGTACAAAGGTTTGCGTCTCCAGCAGGGAATCGTCCTTCCAACTCATCCGAATCGGAGGTTACCACACCCTCATTATTTATTTTCCGATGACAATATTCCAATGTCCACTCTATCAATGGCCATAACAGTTCTGCCTCTGCCTTATCTCCTCTGGCCAATGCATACCTTGATGCTCCGTAAGCAATCATCGCTCCATCACCACGGTCGCCAGCACCATTCCAAATATCGATGCCCTCTGCAATGATGGAACTAGGTATCGGCTCGTATTTATTATTCATGAAGCGGGCAAAATGCTGATAAGAATTCAAAGCCGATTCATTGCCAATGCGATAACCTAAATAAGGAAAGAAAGGATTTATATACTCTGCTTGGTCATTCGCCCACAACGCAGCATAATAAGACTCCCCACCCGGACCGTGCATGAAACCGCCCTTGGTGAGATAGATGCTCTCGGCGCCACGTATCTTCGAGAAAGCAAACAACGTGTTGATTGTTTTATTGGGTGTATTCAATACCAATTTGTTTCTCAACTCATCTACCAAATTCTGACGGGCCGCTAATTCTTTCTCTATATCAGGAGTAATCTCCTGTTCCTGTGGCTTATAGCCGATGAAGAAGACACTGAAGGTCAACTCTTCTCCCTTCTTTAAGCTTCGACTGGTACCTCCTTGAAGGGTGGCAACCAACTTATAGCTACCTTCCACACCTTGATTCGCATCTGTTTGGATAACGGATGTAGAGGAAGGGACCTCTACTTTAATGGATTTTTCAGATAAGTTCTTTAAGATGTACTTCTCACAGAACATAGGTTGTGTAGTAGAAGGGAAGAGGATGCGAGTAAGTCCAACTGAAAAATCCTTCGCCTGTTCGAAATGACTTCTGACAGTCATCTTTCCATCCAAGGTGATGTCCTCCACCTTTTCATTGATGAGGGAACGTCCATCCACCTCAATCATATCGGTTATGTTCCACGCAAAGCGACGCATTAGACTGGCGTGCGTATTGTTCGGGATGGTGCGAAGCATCGGCCACACCATGCTCCTGTTCAGCATGAATGCGCCATTGGCATCGACACCGTAACGAAGAACGGTGGATACCTTTTGACCGCTCATCTCAATATGGTCCTCATGTGGAATACGTTGGTCGATAGTCCATGTGATTCCTCCATCGGGGTTAATTGTCCATCGGTTCTGTGCCATCAGTGAAACTTGACAACACAACAAAACAATAAGCCATAGACTTGTTCTTATTCTCTTCATTCTTTTTATTCTTTTGTTTTTACTGTAAAACACTCATCTTTTTTTGTTGGGAAAGATGCTTTATAGTAGGTTACTCCCGCTATATCAAAAGGTTCTGACATTGCCACTTCCTTATTTCCTTGTTTTACAACAAACGGATATTGGTAGAGTACACTACAATCGTGGCCATTCTTTGAGAGAATCTTTCCTTCGGTCAACTTTCCTGCTTCCCATGCACAGTCAATCTCAAAGTTATCTCTTGCTTTCAGTCCAGTGAACGAACCCTTATTCCATTCGACCGGCAAAGTAGGAAGCAAGTGAATATAACCAGCGTGCGATTGTACCAACATCTCGGCAATACCTGCCGAACCACCAAAGTTTCCATCAATCTGGAAAGGTGGATGAGTATCAAATAAGTTTGAAAGAGTAGATTTCCTTAACAACTCTTGCACATGGAAATGTGCATTTTCAGCATCGAGTAGACGGGCATAGAAATTAATAATCCACGCACGACTCCATCCAGTATGTCCACCACCTGCTCCCAAACGTCGCAAAATTGTCTTCTTTGCTCCTTCAAACAATTCGGGGGTGAGCGGAGTTATCTGAGTTCCTGGGTGAAGACCTAATAAGTGAGAGATGTGGCGATGACCGACTTCCCATTCCTTATAATCCTCAATCCATTCTTGAATACCACCAGTTGTTGGAGAGATCTTCACAGGAGGAAGATTTGCCATCACGTTTCGAAGCGTATCACAAAACG
Source organism: uncultured Bacteroidota bacterium (assembly GCA_947168315.1). Lineage (GTDB taxonomy): Bacteria > Bacteroidota > Bacteroidia > Bacteroidales > Bacteroidaceae > Phocaeicola. Next base: position 10,468 of record CAMVLL010000072.1, read on the forward strand.
CCTCATCGGTATTCAATACCTTTGCCGATTTGATGCAGTTATTGAACAATTCTGTAATAACCTGAATATCCATGGTTGCAGCATAGGTCATATTTGTTGGTTGTCCTGTGGCGGGATCGACGAACCTGTTCTCTGGCGAGTTAGATGGAGCAGTCACCCACTGTCCTTTTTTATCTTTGATCAAAAAGTCGAGCACGAATTGTGCAGATGTCTTCATCAGCGGATATGCTTGCTCTCTCAGATAAGTCTCATCGCCAGTGAACGCATAGTGTTCGTAGAAACTGAAGGTCATCCATGGACCACCCATCGGGAAACACCCCCAGATTCCATCCATGACGGATGTTCTACCGAAAGCGTCCGTCAAATGATGAACAGTCCAACCTCGTGCGCCATAGGTCTCTCGAGCTGTCTCGCTAGCTGTTCTCTCCAATGCCCGGAAGAAATTGGTGAGAGGCAATGCTGTTTCCGATAGATTGCATACTTCTGCCGGCCAATAATTCATCTGAAGATTAATGTTCGTATGGAAGTCGGCATTCCATGCGGCTTCAAAGTCCTTGTTCCAAATTCCTTGGAGGTTGGCTGGCATCACACCTGGATAACGGGAACTACCCATCAACAGATAACGACCATATTGGAAGTACAAAGCAACCAAGTCCGGATCTTCCGCACCTTCCTTTACAGCTTTCAGTCGTACATCCGTTGGAAGGTTACTCTGTGTTCCTAAATGCAATGATACTCGATGGAACATCGGAGCATACTCCTTCAAGTGTTTTTGTAAGAGCTTATCGTACACAGGTTGTACTGGTTTATTGATGATTTGCTCGCATACTTCTGCAGGGTTGATGGAGCGATCATAGTTCATTATTTTCAGGTTATAGTCGGTAGCAGCTGTGAAAAGCAGTACTATTTCATCCGATCCTTTGATAACCATTGACTGTCCTTCTATTGATACAGTACCGTTCTTTACCCTTGGTGCTTTCAGTTGGGCTGCAAACTTCATGTGTGGTCCGCCTGGTCCAGCCAAGGAATCTTCCACATCAACAATCTGTCCGTCCATCAAAATCTTCTGGATGTCGGCTTTCACTACTGCATCTTTTTCACGCTCCAAGCGGATAGTTGCGTTCAGCGCTCCTTTCTTTGAGGCTTTTAAATGAATAACAATCAGATTGTCTGGAGCAGAAGCAAAAACATCCTGAGTATAGTCTACACCTTGTGAGGTAAAAGTTGTCTTGGCAACACCGGTATTGAGGTCTAGCTCACGACGATAGTTCGTTGTATCCTTAATGCCATAATCAATAAAGATATCTCCCAATGTCTGGTAAGAACGAACACGTGGGGGTGTTCCTAGCATTGTGGCAGAGGCTAAATCAACCGACTCTTTAATCTTTCCGTCAAGGATAAGTTGTTGAATTTCTTTCAAATGTTTGTACGCTTCTGGGTTGTTCGAGTTCATGGCTGTTCCAGCCCAAAGACTCTCTTCGTTCAGCTGAATCCGTTCTTTGAAAGGATTACCAAAGACCATGGCACCCAAACGGCCATTACCAACAGGCAAAGCATCCGTCCATTCTTGTGCCGGTTGTTGATACCAGAGTTTTAAACTTGAATCCTCTGGCATTTGTGATGTGCATCCAGCCAAAACAAGCAAGATGATAACAGATAAACTATTAATTACTTTTCTCATATGATGTTATTTTTTTGTTGACAAACGAACGATGAAAGTTGAAGATTTCCCTGCAGGCAGAGATGACTCAAAGCCAACGATTTCTGTTCCTGGGTTCTTTGAATCCCAGTCATGAGGACCTACGGTCGACCATGTCTTTAATGTGAACGGTGTCGATGAAGAGACCTTCAGGTACATCTTCTTTCCTTCTTGTGACAACTCGATGCAACGGTTATTGATTATTCTCACCTTAGATGGTGTCACCATCGACCAACGTAAAGGAACGTCTTTCCCTTCATCAGCCACCACTACGTCGGTAATTTCCAAATCTTTCTCGTTCTTAAGGACTACCGTACGGGTTGCTTTCTGGGCACCATTTTCAAGTACGGCCGATAAATCAACGACAGCACCCAACTCATTTTTTGTCTCAATGACCTTTTCTATCGGAGCAAAGCCAGCAGCATTATGGCGGGCATCGTTTAATGTTAAGGTATTGTGGCTCTTATTTCCATAGCGGAAGATATCCCAACGCTCTGAGTTCTGTCCGTTGTTCCACATATCTACACCAGCTGCCTCCACCTTCGAATAGCCTTCCATTCCAAAATCCATTGCCCATCGAACACCTAACGCATCGTAAACAAATGAACCCGCATCCATATGAGCATGACCGGAGTTCGCACGACCACCTTTGATGCCTACATACACATCTTTTTGCGGATTATTCCACCCTGTACGAATGAGAACGACGGGAGCAACACCCTTGCCTGACCAAATTTTCTTTTCCGGTGCTTTCACTGCCGAGAGATCGATATTTGCAGCCAATGCCATCGTTAACGGTAAAATACGGGCTTCTTCAAAGTTCTTAGCATATAAACCGTCTTTTATCTCCCGCAATTCAGTGAAGAGGAGGGAAGGATTCTTGAAATGATCAGCAAACCACCACATCGGAATCTTCGGGAAAAGGTTTTCACGACAGTCCGAATAGTTAAATGACTTTCCGTTTGTACCAACGGCATAAAGAATATATTCCGCTGTCTTATCAAACCCAGGGAAATTCGACAATCCATGATCTGAGCCGAATGCTACTTGTAGCGCTTTAATGAGGATGATTTCGAAAGAAGTTCCATATCCCCAATACATATATCCTTCAGGATAGTTCCCATCAGGAGCATAGGTCTTCATCGGCAACTCATTGCTCTTTACAGAACGTTCGATAACTTGCTTTGCTCGCTCTGGCATCGCCTCGAACACCGCAATTGCCGCACTAATCAAACCGCCATTACAAACCTGATTCCAGTTATTTGAGTTTTTGAAGAAACCGACATATTTTAGGACATCAGATGTACCAAATGCGTGAGTAGCTATAGCCTTTACCGCCAAATCTCTCGTTTTTGGCTGTAAATCGGCATACAGCCAGTCGTAACCAATAGCAACAGCCAACGCCATTTCACCTACATCCAAATAGTGAGTTGGGTTCCAATCCTTGAAATTGCAGACAGTCTGTATCTGTGACTCTGCTTTTTGCAAGTATTTTTTTTCTCCTGTCATACGATAGGCATACGAAAGACAGAAGATCTGTTCCAAAGCGGCTCGTGAAACACCCAGTAATCGTTTGCCAGACTCATCCAGTTGATGTTGTAATGTCGGTGATTGTAGATATAGATTATCACACTTCGACAAAATGATGTCGTGGATGGTTTTAAGTTCAGGAGATTTTGTAATCTGATTCTCTAACGTGACGAAATCATTTGCCCGCATAAACAGTCTCGGATGATCTCCGATACGTGAATAATCAAACATGTCTTGAGCAACCACCACCAGACTGCTACATAAGAATAGCAGTGAGAAAATCAACCTATGGCTTACCTTACAATACCTCATCATAATATTTTTTTTCATTTATAGCAAAAGTACATTTTTTCTCTTATATAATCTAATAAATAAGGATGATTTAAATTACATTGTTGTCAAATACTAAGTTTTTGTATTGCTAATTATTATTCATTTCTTCTTTTCAACTTTTAATTCACATAGGTCTCTTGCTTTATGGTTAAGAAGAACTATGAAGATTTTGAAAAGCATACACACTATAAAATGACCAAAAGAAGATAGTAACTGTTCAATTGGAGAAAAACACTC
>CAMVLL010000073.1 GCA_947168315.1 uncultured Bacteroidota bacterium
AGGATAAAGGTGGAGTACTTGCTTGTCAGGACACCATTCTGATTGGTACATATAATATACATCCTTCGGGAATCCGGCCAAGTCGATGATTCCGAAATATGAACTTCTAGCTGGCCATGGATAAGGAGTTGGCTCTCCGATATAGTCGATTCCTGTCCAGATATATTGTCCGCTCACATAATCCTTATTCTTTATAGCTTTCCACATCTCTTCTTGTGTACTACCCCAAGGCACATGACAATTATCGTATGCCGAGCAGGAATAACTTGGGTCAATATAGTTGAGACTACGATCAGGGTTACGCATCGGCCAAATGAACATAGAGTCGGAAGGCATACGATAATAACCGCGTGTTGCCAAGCCTGATACACTTTCGGTCACTATGAATGGTTTGTCAGGATAGAGTTCAGGAACAGCATCGTATGTCGGAATGTTGTAGTTATATCCGATAATATCCAAAGCACCCGACTTAATCAGATGATTCTCAGGATTGGCAAAGTTACAAGCGGCAGTGACTGGACGAGTCGGATCTGTCCTCTTGACAATCTCAGCCAAATGTTGAGTTAGTCGTGAGTTAAACGAGAGTCCTTCATCTTCAGGACCAGGTTGGTTCTGTTCGGTGAAATTCAAGACAAAGTTGGCTTCTTCCGGTGTCAAGTCGTCTGTACTACGATTTGTCCATTGCTCGACAACTTCATTACCAATGCTCCACATGAAGACAGATGGATGATTACGGTCGCGAACTACCAGATCTGTTAGGTCTCTTTCGTGCCATTCTGGGAAGTAAATGCCATAGTCATATTTTGCTTTCTTCTTATACCACATATCGAATGCTTCGTCCATCACGATAAAGCCCATACGGTCGCAAAGGTCGAGCAGTTCGGGTGCTGGAGGGTTGTGTGAGCAACGGATGCCGTTACATCCCATTTCCTTGAGTGTTTGTAAGTTGCGTTCCATCGCACGAGTGTTGAAGGCAGCTCCCAAACATCCCAGGTCGTGGTGGATGCAGACACCGTTAATCTTCACGTGCTCACCATTAAGGAAGAATCCTTTCTTGGCATCAAACTCGAATGTACGAATGCCGATAGGGGTGTTATAGATGTCAACAACCTGATCGCCCACCTTGACGATGCTTTTTACTTGATAAAGATATGGGTTCTCAATACTCCAGAGCGTTGGGTTAGCAACAGAGAATTCTTGTTCAACTTCCTGTTGTTTGTTAGCTTCCAGATTGAGCGATGAAGATGTCTCAGCAACAATCTTTCCTATTTTATCCACTAGCTGAGTCGTCAGCTCTACAGAAGTAGATGTCTCTTGACCTTGAATGGTGGTTTGTACTTTTACAAGTGCATTATCTTTCGATACTTGTGGTGTAGTAACATAAGTACCCCATTGAGCGACATGAACAGGATTTAGTTTGCGTAGCCAAACGTTACGGTAGATTCCGCAACCCGAATACCAACGAGAATTTGGTTCGTTTGAATTGTCAACTTTCACAGCTAATACGTTAGGTTCATCCCATTTTAAATAAGGTGTAAGGTCATAGCTAAATGAAATGTACCCAAAAGGACGGAATCCCAGTTTTTCTCCATTCAGATAAACGGTTGAGTTCATGTGTACGCCATCAAAATCGATGAAGATCTTTTTTGATTGGTCGGCCTTGTCCAAGGTGAAGGTCTTACGATACCAACCGATACCACCAGGCAATGCACCACCGCTATTTCCAGAAGGGTTATCATTACTGAAATCACCTTCGATAGCCCAATCGTGCGGAAGATTCAAAGTCCTCCAATTGGCGTCGTCAAAAGAGGAAAGGGCATAATCATCCATATCTCCCAGATAGAATTTCCAGTCATTGTTGAATGAAATCTGCCTTTGATCAGCTTGATCATTGGAAGGGGTACATCCTGCCATTCCCAAGATGAAGCTCATTAAGAATAAAATATTAGATAACTTTTTCATGTGACATTGATTAAAATTTCTGCTAAGATATAAGTTTGTTCGCAAAAAACATCGTGAATTGGATAAAAAGTTTGGGATTTAATAGAAGTGATGGGGCATAAAAAATCCTCTTCTTTTTTAGAAGAGGATTTCCTTTTTATGGTACTGGTTTATTTTGCATAGCTTACGGCGCGAGTTTCTCGGATGACGGTGATCTTTACCTGTCCCGGATATGTCATCTCGTCTTGAATCTTCTTTGCGATTTCATCCGACAGTTGTTCGGTCTCCTTATCATCAATCTTGTCTGCACCAACGATAACACGAAGCTCACGGCCTGCTTGGATGGCATAAGTCTTGGTTACGCCAGGGTAGGACATAGCCAACTGTTCCAAGTCATTGAGTCGCTTGATATATGCTTCAACAATCTCACGACGGGCACCTGGACGGGCACCAGAAATAGCATCGCAGACTTGAACGATAGGAGCGAGCAGACTGGTCATTTCGGCTTCATCGTGGTGAGCACCAATAGCGTTACAGATATCTGGTTTCTCCTTGTATTTTTCAGCCAATTTCATACCGTAGAGTGCGTGTGGTAATTCCGGTTCATCATCAGGAACCTTACCAATATCGTGGAGTAAGCCAGCACGTTTCGCTTTCTTCGGATTCAATCCCAGCTCAGATGCCATGATAGCACAGAGGTTTGCTGTCTCGCGAGCATGTTGTAACAGGTTTTGTCCATAGGAAGAACGATATTTCATCTTACCGATGATTCGGATCAATTCAGGATGCAAGCCATGGATACCAAGGTCGATCGTCGTTCGCTTACCTGTCTCAATGATTTCATCTTCTACTTGTTTCTTGACTTTTGCAACAACCTCCTCAATACGAGCAGGGTGGATACGTCCGTCAGTTACCAGTTGATGCAGTGCCAAACGGGCAATCTCACGGCGGACTGGATCGAAAGCGGAAAGCACAATAGCTTCAGGAGTATCATCAACAACGATTTCAACACCGGTGGCAGCTTCTAGTGCACGGATGTTTCTTCCTTCACGTCCGATGATTCGTCCTTTTACTTCATCATTATCAATATGGAAGACGGTAACGGAGTTTTCAATAGCCGTTTCGGTTGCAACCCGTTGGATAGTCTGGATGACGATGCGTTTAGCCTCTTTGTTTGCTGTCATCTTAGCATCATCCATAATATCGTTGATATAGGATTGAGCTTGTGTCTTTGCCTCTTCTTTCAGAGATTCAACCAAACGTTCCTTTGCTTCTTCAGCGGAGAGTCCGGAGAGGAGCTCAAGTTTTTCACGTTCCTGTTGCTGCAACTTGTCCAGTTCATCTTTTTTCTTTTCGACGACAACCATCTGTGCATCCAGGTTCGCTTTGAAGTTTTCGTTTTCTGTACGTTTGCGTTGTACTTCCTCTTGGCGCTGTTTCAACATGAGTTCACGTTGTTTCAGCTTGTTTTCGGCTTGTTGGATACGTTGGTTGCGGATGGTTACCTCTTTTTCCAACTCAGCTTTTTTATTCAGGAATTTCTCTTTAACTTCCAGAAGCTTATTTTTCTTTATAACTTCAGCTTCTGTTTCTGCTTCTTGCAGGATGGCTTTCCGCTTGTTTCTTAATCCGAAATGCAAAAACAAGTATGTGATCAGCGCACCGAGCAATAAGCCTACGATTGCTATAATTACTGTACTCATGATTAAAATTTATATAAATAAAAAACGCACAATCCACGTTAAAGACTATTCTTCAACATATAGGATGTGCGTGAAAAATCACTCAAAAAGTAACTGACAAGTTTATTTAATGTATTTCTCCATTAAATCGGTCAGCTCTTTCAGTTTGTCCTTGTAAGGTTCTACATCGGTAGAATCTTGCAATCGAACTACTTCATAAGCCAATTCCACCGCCGTCATTGCCCAATGTTTATTGCTGTCAAATTTGGGGAATCGACTGCGATACCTGTTCAGTTTATAATTAATCTGTTTGGCAGCTTCCCGATAATACTCCTCTTGATCTCGAGGAATGTTCAACGGGTACTTCTCGTTGTCAACCAGCAGATTTATTCTCATTATATTGTCGTCCATACTCATCGTTTTACGGTTAATTATTCTTTTAATAAAGCGATGCAACGGTCAACTTCACGCACAAGCTTTAACAATCTCTTCTTGGTATCCACAACGTCCTTATCATGAATACTGATTGTCTTTGCCGTTCTTAAATTGGTGTACATGACCTCTAATTTATTTTTGCTATCAGTCAACTTCCCAATCTCCTCGTCTTTTGCTACGAGAAGCTTATTCAGGCGATTGTTTTCTTGCTGCAACTGTTCGTACTGATATATCAATTGTCGCAATCTTGCCTCGAAAGTTGTTAATAGATTTTTATCTTCTTCAGCCATTTCAACCAAAATTGTACACAAATATATATGGTTAGAGGCAAATATGAAAATATTTTCAGAAGAAATTAAGATAAAAGGGTTAAAAAACTTTTTGTACTTGTTTTTGTGTAGGATGTATGTTTTTATTCTTTGTGAAGCACGGGAGGAGAGACTCGAACTCCCGACCCTCGGTTTTGGAGACCGATGCTCTACCAACTGAGCCACTCCCGTGTTTAGTTATTGTTTTCTGTTTGCAAAGTTATTATCTTTTTCGATAAACGGATGTTTTTATCTTACCTTATTTATTATAACATCCCTAATTCTTCAAACATCTTCCGATAGGTTTCTGCTTTTCGTTCCAGACTCATTGGATAAGCTCTGCTTGATGAAGGCATCCTGTAAAGTCGATAGTTTTTCCCGTTAATGGAGAACGGCTCATAGGAACCGACCTTAGGCTGAGCAACTTCTACTTGTGTACGAATGGTTTCAGTTGCTTTTTCACCTGTGGTCACAACGGCTTTGCAATGTGGTATTTTAATCAGCAAATCTTTGATGTCGGTTGGTTCAACCACTTCCAGGTATTTATCAGATGCGTTGTCTTGCAGACGTCTTATCACTGTGGCTGTGTCATACAACGCTACTCTCTTTGATTTTAGAAAGTCGATGAGATGAGGCTCATTAAACTTTTTCTCATCCTCAAGGATAAAATGCTGCTTGTCATCAAAGAAGATGAGGCCGAAAATACGCCACATGTCATTGATGAAGTTAGGATAATAGAATTTCATCTTCCACCGTTTGGGTTGTGGAGGAAAACTACCTAACATTAACAAAACGGCATTTTCTGGCAAAAAGGGCTCAAAGGGATGCGTCTCAATCTGCATGATTAATCCTTATCCTTTGGTTTCGGCTCTTTCTTTGCAAGCAGAACAATGTTGAAAACGTAATCGGTAATCCAACTTTCAGAATAACCTAGTGAACGTTGGTATTTACGAACGCTCTGACAAGTCTTGAATACTCCGTCATCCTTAAAGTCGGTCTTTGTCATGATGTCGTGAACCGTCTTTTCTGTCAAGCTACGTAAGGTCTTCTTCATAGAGCTTGGCATACGGAACTTCCATTGCATCAGATTGCCGATTACCATCATCAAGTCATTGCTGAATCCTTGGAATTTAAAGAGATAACTCTGGATCTCATTGACGTTACGACAGTTTTTCTTGATGGAATTGTCGATTTCAGTGAAGAAAGAGTTCTGGAGTCCGTAGATATCGGTCAACATCTTTTTGCAACGTGTCTTTTCTGCAATACCTAACTTGTTGTTTTGGGTAGGTATCTTCAATGAACGTTTGAAAGCAGCTAGGTCAGGTAAAAAGTTGATGTTTGTAACACCGATATTGCTGGCCATGACCGACTGATAATATACTCGAATCAATGTCATGAAATCTTCCATGCCACCGACTTTGGTTTCACCTTCGGTTTTCTTTCCGAAGAGTCCCATTATTTTTGAAAATATACTCATGTCTTTATCTGATATATTAGTTATTCTTATTTTTTCAGTGTAGCAATGCTCTCTTTGATGACTGCGATACGATTTTCTGCATCAGCCTGTTTCTTACGTTCCATCTCGATGACTTTCGCAGGAGCCTTGTTCACAAAGTTCTCGTTGCTCAGTTTTTTCTGGACGCTCTTCAAGAATCCTTCTTCGTAAGCCAAGTCTGCTTCCAACTTTTTCAGTTCTTCTTCCACATCGATTAAGTTCCCAAGAGGAACGGCATATTCAGTTGTTCCGACCATAAAGTTGACAGCTCCTTCCGATTTGTTCTCAACAACGCGAATGTCGGATAAGTTACATAACTTCGCAATGATATCATTGAACGTGGCTACAGCATTGTCTCCTACGACCTGTAAGTTTAGTACCTCTTTCTGAGCAATCTGTTTCTGGGTGCGGATATTACGGATGCCGCTGATGATTTCCTTTACAATCTCAAAGTCGGTAATGACTTTTTCATTCCAACTCTTGGCAAATCCCATTTTCTGAACCATCAGGCTTTCGCCTTCTTTACGGTCATATAGATGTTGCCAAAGTTCTTCGGTAATGAACGGCATGAACGGATGCAGCAGTTTCAGCAAACCATCGAAGTAGCTTAATGTCTTTTCGAAGGTCACCTTATCGATCGGTTGTCCATATACAGGCTTGATCATTTCGAGATACCATGCAGAGAACTCATCCCAGAACAAACGGTAAACAGCCATCAAAGCCTCACTGATACGATACTTGCTGAATAAGTCAGCAACCTCGGCAGCGGTCTTTGTCAAAACTGCTTCGAACCATTCTGTGGACAGTTTTGCGTATGCCGGTTGTTCAATGTCAGCAACTTGCCAGCCCTTAACAAGACGGAATGCGTTCCAAATCTTATTGTTGAAGTTACGGCCTTGCTCACAGAGCGTCTCATCAAATAAGATGTCATTGCCGGCAGGAGCGGAGAGCATCATACCCATACGAACGCCATCGGCTCCATATTTATCAATGAGCATAAGAGGATCGGGTGAGTTACCCAATGACTTAGACATCTTTCGTCCTAACTTATCACGAACGATACCGGTAAAGTATACGTTCTTGAAAGGCATGTCCTGCTTAAATTCATATCCGGCCATAATCATGCGGGCTACCCAGAAGAAGATGATATCCGGACCTGTTACCAAATCAGCTGTTGGATAGTAATAGTTGATCTCTGCATTGTTTGGATCCAAAATGCCATTGAACAAAGAGATAGGCCATAACCATGAAGAGAACCAAGTGTCCAGACAGTCTGGATCTTGACGCAAATCGTCCATTGTCAATGTCATGTCACCTGTTTTAACTTTGGCTAATGCCAATGCCTCTTCCTTGCTCTCGGCAACAACATAACCACCTTTCGGCAAGAAGTAAGCTGGTATCTGATGTCCCCACCAAAGTTGACGACTAATACACCAGTCTTTGATGTTTTCCATCCAATGCTTGTAAGTGTTCTTATATTTTGCCGGTACAAAGCGGATAGCATCGTCCATTACAGGAGGTGTAGCCATATCGGCAAAATGTCTCATCTTCAAGAACCATTGCATAGAGAGTTTTGGCTCGATAGGAACATTGGTACGCTCAGAGAAACCTACCTTATTGGTATAATCTTCTACCTTTTCCAATAATCCGGCATCAGCCAAATCTTTCTCGATTTGTTTACGTACATCGAAACGATCCATGCCAACATATAATCCGGCCTTTTCGCTAAGAGTCCCATTATCATTGAAGATATCGATACTGTCCAGATTGTATTTCTCACCCAACATATAGTCGTTTACGTCGTGGGCAGGAGTAACCTTTAGACAACCGGTACCGAATTCGATGTCTACATATTCATCTTGGATAACTGGTATGACACGGCCTACCAGTGGAACGATGACTTTCTTTCCTTTGAGCCATTCGTTTTTCGGATCATTCGGATTGATACACATTGCGGTATCACCCATGATTGTTTCTGGACGGGTTGTTGCCACAACGGCATAACGTCCTTCAGGATCACCTTCTACCTTATAGCGAAGGTAATAGAGTTTGCTATGTTCTTCTTTGTAAATTACTTCCTCATCGCTAAGTGCAGTCAGTGCTTTCGGATCCCAGTTCACCATGCGGACACCACGATAAATCAAACCTTTATTATATAGGTCTACAAATACGTGAATAACGCTCTTACTACGGAGCTCATCCATGGTGAAAGCGGTACGATCCCAGTCGCAAGAGCAACCCAACTTACGGAGTTGTTTAAGGATGATACCTCCATGTTCCTCAGTCCAGTCCCACGCGTGTTTCAGAAACTCTTCGCGTGACAAGTCTGTCTTCTTAATGCCTTGCTGAGCAAGCTTGTTTACTACTTTTGCTTCAGTAGCGATAGAAGCATGGTCAGTTCCTGGTACCCAGCACGCATTCTTTCCTTCCATACGAGCACGACGAACCAGAATATCTTGAATGGTATTGTTAAGCATATGTCCCATGTGCAGCACACCAGTGACGTTGGGAGGAGGGATGACGACGGTATATGGTTCACGGCCGTCGGGTTTTGAACTAAAGAGTTTGTTGTCCAGCCAATACTGGTACCATTTCCCTTCCACTTCTGCAGGATTGTACTTACTTGCTAATTCCATTTTATATCTTATATTAAAAGAGTTGACTCTAAATTGGATGCAAAATTAATAAAATAAAAAATAAGAAGCATTATCTTTGCATAGAAAATGAAGAAGAATAAGAAACATATAAGATACTGGATATTAGGAATCCTATTCGTCATTGTTTTACTATTGAAGTTGATTCCTGGAGGAAATACTTTTTATGCCCATAAGATTTATCCGGTTGTAGGAACAATTCTGTCAAATATCTCTTCTTTATTCCCTTTTGCTGTAAGTGACTTTTTTGTTATAGCCAGCATCGTTTGGTTAATAGGTTATCCTGTATATGCGTTCATTAAACACTTATCTTGGAAACAAGTTCTTATAAAGATGGGAGCGTTCTTGGCCTTACTTTTTGTCTGGTTTTATTGGGCTTGGGGATTGAACTATGGACAGGATAACTATTATCAGAGAACGCATACTCGTCCTGTTCAATACGATGAAGAGATCTTCCGGGATTTTATCGATCGATACATTCAATCGTTGAATGAAAACTACGTGAAGATTGCGGAAACAGATGAAATTGTTATACGACAGAGTGTGATGGATGCGTATTCAAAGTTCGGCTTTAATCGTATATCAAATAATCATCCAAAAGTGAAGACGATGTTGTACACGCCGCTAGCCTCTATGGTAGGTGTAACAGGTAGCATGGCCCCTTTCTTTGTAGAGTTTACGTTGAATGGTGACTTACTTCCACACCAGTATGCAGCCACTTATGCACATGAGTATGCACATTTACAAGGCATCACATCCGAACGAGAGGCAAGTTTTTACGCATATCTTACGACGACTCGCTCAGAAAATCAGGCAATACGCTTCAGTGGCTATTATTCAGTGCTGAGCTATGTCCTAAGAAATGCACGTCAATTACTGGGCACGGATAGTTATGGGGATATGATTAAACGTATACGACCAGAAATCCGTGATCTTTATGATGCTGATTATGCTTATTGGAGAGCAAAATATAGCGAATTCATCGGGAAAGCTCAAGATCATCTGTTTGATTTTTACCTGAAATCCAACAAAGAACCTAGTGGACGAAAAAGTTATTCCGAGGTAATCGGGTTAATCATTTCATACGAAATAAATTATAAAGAACTATGCATACAAGAGAAGAACAAATGAAAGCCTTTGGAAGGCTGTTGGACATTATGGACGATCTTCGTGAAAAGTGTCCATGGGATAGGAAACAAACCAACGAAAGTCTACGTCCAAACACGATTGAGGAGACATATGAATTGTGTGAAGCGTTGATACAAAACAACCCTGCAAATATATGTAAAGAGTTGGGTGATGTTTTACTGCACGTTGTCTTTTATGCCAAAATTGGCAGTGAGACTGGAGATTTCGATATAAAAGATGTTTGTGACCGTTTATGTGACAAACTCATCTTCCGGCACCCTCATATCTACGGAACTGATAAGGCAGATACCGAGGATAAAGTCCTTGCCAATTGGGAACAGTTGAAGATGAAGGAAAAAGATGGCAACAAGATGGTGCTAAGTGGAGTTCCTTCTTCTTTGCCGACGCTTATCAAGGCATATCGCATTCAGGATAAGGCACGTGGTGTGGGCTTCGACTGGGAAGAACGTTCGCAGGTGTGGAGTAAGGTGAAAGAGGAGATCAGTGAGTTTGAGTCGGAAATCGAACACATGGATAAAGAGAAAGCAGAAGCAGAGTTGGGTGACGTACTTTTTAGCTTGGTGAATGCGGCTCGCCTCTATAAATTGAACCCAGACAATGCGTTGGAACATACCAATCAGAAATTTATTCGTCGGTTCAACTATTTGGAACAGCATACGATCAAGGAGGGACGAAACCTAAAGGATATGACCTTGGCTGAGATGGATGCCATCTGGGACGAGGCGAAGAAATTGGAGAAATAAACAAAAAAAGTCTATGCATCACGCACAGACTTTTTTTTCAACGTTTATTGCCTATTTCCTTTTTTATTTTCTCTCTCCAGGCTTAGGCCTGTGCATGATCTGCAACATATGCCTATGGAATAAGACTTCAGCTCTTTGCAGCTTGAAAATCTTTTTAGGAGAGATCACTTTTTTGTATTTGTCTAGATATTCTAGTTCTAGTTTGTCTGATTCTATTTTAGCATTAGCCATGTCTTTTAAAAGCTTTTCACAAGCTTCATCCGACAAGTTTTCCTTTTCGCCTCTCATGGATTCACGCCAAGCTTTGTCATTGATTTGAGCTTTCTTGTCTTGCAACTCAAAGTAGAGTGGAAAGACAGCTTTTGCTTCTTCTTGTGTCAAGCCTGCTTTTTCAGCCATATAGGCTTCCTGTTTTGCCCGAAAGTCCCCTTTGTTCAAAGGAGGATTCTTTTTGCCCTGCGCCTGTGTCAGCATGAGGACGGCAAACAGCATATAAAGTATCGATAATATCTTCTTCATGGTTTTAGTCGTTTTAGTTGGCTTCTGTTAAATATTGATATAATGTATAATCATCCATCATCGCATCGCTGGTGATGGTTTCAAAATATTGGTCAGAGATATCTGATGCCTCAATTGTAGCAAAGATGTTCTCTGATTTATTTTGAGCACGATCCGAAATGTCTTGGAACATCTTGAATGTCAGCATAAGCCCTGCAAACATGGCTGCCATATAGAACCATGGTTTTACACGGTCCCACATCGTAACCTTTGACTTTGCAGCAGTCTCCTTCTCAGGGAGTTTCTCCATGAGATCTTTCGTGAAGTTCTCGAAATAGTTCTCGGGAACTTTAAACGGATTTTTGGTTCCGACTGTTCTCAGCAATTCATCTTCTTGTTTCATATTCGTATCCTTTCAAATCTTTAGATGGATTTATGGTGAAAAGGTTTAAACATTTTCTTTTAAAAAGTCCTCAATTTTTTTAACGGCATGGTGATAGGATGCTTTTAAAGCTCCGATGCTGGTTCCAACAATCTCTGAAATCTCATCATATTTCATATTCTGGAAGTATTTCAGGTTGAATACGAGCCGTTGTTTCTCAGGTAAGGTCAGCAATGCTTTTTGGAATGTCTTCTGTATATCATCACCGTCAAAGTATTCATCGCTCTCCAGTTGATTGATAAGTTGGCTGTCCATTTCATCAATCGAAAGATGAGCTGCAGCACGCTCCTTATTTAGGAATGCCAATGTCTCGTTAAAGGCGATGCGGTACAGCCAGGTAGAGAGTTTTGCTTCTCCGCGGAAGTATTCAATATGATCCCATGCACGGAGGAATGTATTTTGTAAGATGTCATTGGCATCGTCATGATTGAAAACCATGCGACGAATCTGCCAATATAGCTGCTCGCTGTATTGACGGACAATTTGTTCAAAAGCCTCACGATAACGTGAAGGGTCTTGAAGCAGGGCAATGACTTCTTTTTCGTTGTATTTTCCCATTTTTCTAATTGTTATAAAACAATTTTTAGATTCTCCGTAGCTAAAATGGTATTAGGAAAAACAGATTGTGCTTCTTTCAAAAGTACATCTTCGTCTTCATATCGTACAGAGAAATGGCCAATCACCAGTTGTTTGACGTCTGCATCCCTTGCAATAGTTGCTGCTTGCAAGGCCGTGGAATGAAACGTCGTCTGAGCTTTTGATAGGTCACAGTCTGCAAAGGTAGCCTCGTGATAAAGCAAATCTATTCCCTTGACTTGCTCGATAATCTGCCTATGGTAAAGGGTATCCGAACAATAGGCATATTTACGAGGAGGCGTGGATGGTGTGGTCAGTCGGTTGTTAGCGATTATCGTACCATCTTCCAAAACATAATCCTCACCATTCTTAATCCGATTAATGTCGTAAGTCGGGATATTATAGTAATCAATCATATCCCGCTTGATATGGTCGGGTGTCTTCTTCTCAGAAAACAAGAAACCACATGTTGGAATACGGTGAATGAGTGGAATCGTTGTTACGCTGACTGAACGGTCCTCGTAAATTGTTTCTACTTTGGCTGGATTGATAGGATGGAAGACAACCTCATAGTCCATCTTCTTGCAAAAATAATCTAGCTGCATCCCTAAAATCGATTCTAAGTCAGGGTGAGCATAGATATGCATGGCTGCTGTTCTTCCTAAAAGGTCGAACGTAGAGAGCAAACCCATTAAACCAAAACAATGATCACCGTGTAAATGTGAAATGAAGATATGGTTCAGACGGGAGAATTTCAGTTTCGAACGTCTCAACTGAAGTTGGGTGCCTTCTCCACAGTCGATCATGAACAACTTCTCACGAATATTCAACACATGAGAAGAAGCAAAGTGACGGGTCGTCGGCAAGGCTGATCCGCATCCCAAAATATTCACTTCAAATTTTTCCATCAATGCAAAGATATAGAGTTTTTTAGTTAACTCACATCAAAAATCACTAAAAAGGTATTGAATTATCATTTTTCTTTTTTCTTTTTCTCATCGTTTATTTGCAGCAGTTGCAAATTAAACGTATATTTACAACCCGATAAAAAGAATCGTTTAACCTTGTTTAATTTATGAAACGAGAAAATCAAATCGTAGAATGCGTCCCTAATTTTAGTGAGGGACGTGACATGAATGTTATTGCTCAGATAACGGGTGTAATCGAAAAGGTAAAGGGTGTGAAATTGTTGGATGTCGATCCGGGTGAGGCGACGAATCGTACGGTTGTGACATTTGTGGGTAACCCTGATGCGGTTGTCGAGGCTGCTTTCTTGGCCGTACAAAAAGCTGGACAATTAATCGATATGAGAAATCATCATGGAGCTCATCCTCGTATGGGTGCAACCGATGTTCTTCCAATCATCCCTGTTTCAAATATTACATTAGAGGAATGTGCGACTATCTCACGTGCTTTGGCCGAGCGGATTGCTCGTGATTTGCAGATTCCTTGTTATTGTTATGAGGCCGCTGCCTTTAAGCCGGAACGTACGAACTTGGCGGTTTGTAGGGAAGGAGAATACGAGGCTCTTCCTGAGAAGATGGCTAATCCGGAGAAAGCACCTGATTTTGGTGCACGTCCTTTCGATGAGGGCATCGCAAAGACGGGATGTACAGTTGTCGGAGCAAGAGATTTCTTGATCGCAACCAATTTTAACTTGAAC
>CAMVLL010000074.1 GCA_947168315.1 uncultured Bacteroidota bacterium
TTGGATCGTAACCGATAAAATCGATGCGATGCTGAGTAAAGTTAGCTTCTCAGCTGGCTCTGGCCCTACCGCGTATGCCAACAATCTCGCATCTGGTCTCCAAGTCATCAACAGCGATGTGATGGACAATCTGGATACTTCGCCGACCATTACTCCGGTTATCGACGATAGCAAGGTAAAGTCGGGAGTTAGTACGATTGGTTCGCTTATTTCTGGTCTTGTCCCTGGTAATCGCGCGCTTGGCCTGATCTCCGTGATCGCCGACGGAGCGATTGATACAGCCAAGGGACTGTCCTCCGGTAATGTGACCAACAACTACAGCTTCAACCAGACCAATAATTCGCCGAAGTCGCTGAGCCGTGCAGAGATCTATCGCGACAGTAAGAATCTTCTCTCGCAGATGGAGAGCAAAACAATTTAAGGGAGTGAGCTTAGTTTGATCAAGTCTTTGACTGTTACGAATCCCAAAGGCGAGACTTTAAAACTCGAGCTCGCCAATCCGGACCCCTCTGGTCTTATCGTTCAGAAGATCGAGGGGCTCGGACCCCCTCAAGCCAACATCAACACGACCGAATTGGCTACTTTAGACGGTAGCCTTTTCGCGTCGTCTCGTTCTACGAATCGCAATATCGTCATCAATCTCGCATTCCTCTTTGCTCCAACGATCGAAGATGCGAGACAAAAGACGTATAAATTCTTCCCGATCAAAAAGCCGATCACCATTGAGATCGAGACGGACAATCGACAGGCAACCATCACGGGCTATGTCGAGTCCAATACGCCTGATATTTTCTCTCAGGCAGAAGCCACTCAGATCTCCCTTGTCTGTCCGGACCCCTATTTCTACGAAGTGGGCGGAAGTGAAAAGGTCTATACGAAAGTACAGCCTAATTTCGAATTCCCCTTCTCAAATGAAAGTCTGACGCAGAATCTCATTGAATTTGGCATCATTACGGAAGACCCCCGTGCGATTCTCAACTATATTGGTGATGTGGATACAGGCACACTCATCACCATCCACGCACTCACCGCTCCTGGGGATATTACGCTCTATAATGTCGATACGAGAGGGTCGTTTAAGATATTTGACGATCGAATCAAGACCATTACGGGTGCCTCGTTTGGTGCCGGTGATGATATTCTCATTTCGACAATCAAGGGTGAGAAGTATGTCCGGCTGTTGCGTGATGGCGTGGAGACGAATATCATCTCAGCAATCGACCTCTCTTCCGATTGGTTCCAGCTTTCGAATGGAATCAATACATTCAGCTTCGTTACCAAGGAAAAAGAGGCGAATATCGCTGTGACATTCACTTATAAGAACGCATTTGGAGGTATCTAATGGATACGTTTATCTTGGACGCTGCTTATAAGGCGGTTGCTGTCTTAGATACCTTCCAGTCAAGGATTTGGACAGATCGGTATAATCGGTACGGGGATTTCGAGGTTTATATTCCCGCCATTATGCCGGTTTGTCAATTCCTGCAAGAAGGGTATTACTTATATTCTCCCGACCTTAGCGATCGGATGATGATCATTGAGGATATTCAGTTGAAGTGTGATCCCGAGGATGGTGACTTCTATACCGTTACGGGTCGTTCGCTTGAGAGTATCCTTGCGAGACGTGTTATTTGGGGCTATCGGGAGATTAAGGGTAATCTGCAAGAGGGTGTAAAAGCCCTGTTGAACGAAAATGTGATCAATCCAACCAAAACGACTCGGAGGATTTCGAATTTCGAGTTCCGTGATTCGACAGATAGCCGAATTACGAGTTTAACATTGGATGCACAGTATTTTGGGGATAATCTGTACGAGGTCATTGCCGCGATTTGTGATGAGAAGCGTCTCGGATTCCGAGTCCTTCCGAATTTCACGAATGGTGGGCTTATTTTCGAGCTCTTCAAAGGGGTCGAGCGAGCATTGGACCAGACAACGAATCCCTATGTCATCTTCTCTCCTGACTTTGATAACTTCATCTCCAGCAATTACTTAGAAACCACTTCGAATTACAAGAATGTGGCATTGGTTGGTGCTGATGGAGAAGGGTCTGCTCGGAAATACATTGATGCCTATGAAGGCAATAGTGAGCCGAGTGGGCTTAGCCGCAGAGAGACCTTTACGGACGCTTATGGTGTGTCGAAGGACGAGGGGACAACAGAAGAGGACTACAACAAGCAGCTTAAACAGAAGGGTTTGGAGGAATTGGCCGATTTGAAGATCACGAAGGCTTTTGAAGGCGAGATTGACAGTTCTAGACAGTACGTTTATGGACGCGATTTTGGAATTGGTGACGTTGTACAGGTTACCAATAACTATGGACAGTCAGGGAAATCTCGTGTTTCAGAGATCGTTATGTCTGAAGATGACACCGGTTTCATCATTACCCCGACGTTTACAGCGGAATAAATCTTCTATGTAGGAGGAAAATCAAAATGGCATTCACTTGCGGTTTCTTTAACTCGCAAAATGGCGATCGCAAATACAACGCCGAACAGATGGCCTCGATTTTTGATGGTCTGATCAAGGATGGCGTTTATGATACGGTCGGCGATATTTTTGCGGTTACTCCGGGTACGGGAATGCAGGTTCTGGTCGGTTCCGGCCGTGCTTGGTTTGACCATACGTGGAATAACAATGATGCTCAGTATCCGCTGGCCATTACGGCTGCCGATGTGAGTCTTCCTCGTTATGATGCGGTGGTCCTCGAGACCAACCATAGCGACACGGTCCGTACCAATCGTCTTCGTGTTCTGACTGGTATCCCAGCGAGCAATCCTGTTAAGCCGACTATGACGTCGACCGCCAACGTCAAGCAGCATCCGCTGGCCTATATTAAGGTTACAGCCGGTGCGAAGGCAATTACGCAGAGTATGATTCAGGTGGTCGTCGGCACCTCCGAGTGCCCCTTCGTCACCGGTATCATCGATACGGCTCAGATCGATGCTCTGTTCCAGCAGTGGAATGGCGAATTCAATGAGTGGTTCGATAACCTCAAGGCTCAGCTGAGCGACAACGTCGTTGCCAATCTGCAGGGCCAAATCGATCAGAAGGTCGCTAAGGCTGATGTGGCGACTACCGCAGACATCAAAGCAGGCACCTCCACCACCAAATGGGTCTCACCCAAGGGGTTGAGCGAAGCTGGTATAAATGGTGGAAATATTGGTGATATAAAAAACACCATTCGGAATGACCTCGATGACCATTGGGCTTTATGCAACGGAGAAGAAGTAGATGGAAATAAGTATCCCGAGCTAGTAAAGCATATTCCAATGAAATCAAATCTCTCAAATGTTTTAAAAGCATATTTTTCCTACATTGATGCTTTCTATTACGACGGGTTATGGGTTACGATCGGTTCCGTGGCCGGACGACAAAACAAACAATTTATTTGTACTGCGACCAATCCATCTGATACGTGGACTACAACTATTATAAATACTAATGCAGTTTTTCAGTCTATATATTGCTACAATGGAACCTGGGTAATTGGAACTAGTACAGGACAAATATATTATACCAGTGATCCCACTGGCAATTGGACTGAAAAGAAAATTTCTGATTATTCGATTCATCAAATATATTGCTATAATGGAACCTGGGTAGCCCTTGCAAGTTATACAAACGGTTATTTATATTATACGAATAACATAACGGGTCAATGGGCTTTAAAAACTTTTGAAAAAGGCATGTATTGCATCAGTTGCTACAATGGTCTTTGGGTCGTTGCTGGATCACTTTCTACTATATATTATTCTACGAGTATCTCGGGGAATTGGACTTCTAAAACAATTGGGGATAGTATGTCTTATGAGACTATCTGCTGTTATGGTGGGCAATGGCGAATTGGAGGGTATTGTACTTACACTAACGGTACTCCTTATGTCTATACTATTTCCGGAGATATTAGTGGAGACTGGACCGGATATAACATGCCATCGCAGTCTAGTGTTGAGAAGATCTTTTGTAGCGGGGGAAAGTGGTTCCACATAATATATACCTCTAGTAATAGGCAATACACGCTTTGTGATGCTACAAACCTCGGTTCGACAAGTGGGTTGGTATCCTATAGTAATCAGACCCTCAGATCGATTTGTGGCCACGATGACAAATTCATAACTATTGGTCAATATACGGATAGCAATGTGTATTCTGGAGCGATCAATTACTCTAACGGAAATCTAAGGTCTTGGGGGCTCGTTGGCAATAACAATGGACTCAATACATACCTTGAACAAAATGCTAATTGTAGACGCATTTATTACAATGCTGGAAAATGGATTAATCTGTCACAAGAGGGGTCATATGGCAGAGTTTATATTTCAACAACGGACGATCCATATGCTCCGTGGTATGGAGCGAATCCGATCCGGGAATTAGTGCCAAATGATATTTGTTTTTATAATGGTCTTTGGGTATTAGTCGGATTCAGTAAGAATACACAGGTTGCAACTATTTATACGACAACCAATTTGAATGGCACGTGGACTTTAGCGTATAAAGCTACTAATACGGTATCTAGCCCGAACCGTATTTTCTGCTATAACGGAACATGGGTAGCCTGTGGAAATAATGGATATGTATATATCGCGGACAATCCAAATAGTACATGGACGGTCAAGAATATTGGAAGTGGCACCCTAACGGCAATTTATTGCTATAATGGAACATGGGTCACCTGCTCAAGTAATGGTAATATATACGTCACCGATAATCCAAATGGTACATGGACTCGGATGGTGTCAAGTTCCTATAATTTTGCATCTTTATATTGCCATAATGGAACTTGGGTAGCTGTTGGAAGTACTAATACAAATCCGCGTATATATGTTACAACGAATCCAAAGGGTAGCTGGACGGAGCAGTCAATGCCGAGTATATTCACCATGACAGGAGTATATTATGCTTGCGGTAAATGGATTTTAGCATCAGGAAATTACATTTATACAACTACGAATCCATATTCATCCTGGCTCGGGAATAATATAAATGACTCTATAAGTAGTTCGATCGGTAACGTTAATAGTATCGCGAGTGATGACTCGTATAATGTATTCATCGGAACCAGTTCCTATTCTAGTAATAATTTGATAAATGTGTTACCAACGGTCTCTATTGATGGGTGCTATTCTTATATCAAAATTAAGTAAAGGAGTGAAATACGATGATTACAAAACCTCTTCTTCCCCTGAAAGCGGGATACGTTGAAGTGATCGGTCCTGATGGACAGCACGTATATCAGCGTATTCCTCAACCGCTTGATGATACTGACGCTATGGTCGTGGATCATGAATACCGCTTGGCTCTTCTGGAGCTGGGCTTGAATGAAAGTGAGGTGTAACGAATGCTCTACAGAGTCCTGAAGCGTATGATCGAGCGTGGTCAGATTGATGGCATGGCTGAAAAGCTGGATGTCTTCTATGCGACCGGTAAGATCACCGAATCGCAGTATACGGAGCTGACACAGATGCTCGAGAACGCGAAGTAAGCGACATACTCTCCAACGAGACTGTACTGCAAGCTGAAGAGAAAAAGAGGGGTTGCGTCATTCGCGACGTTTCCCCTCTCTTTTCTTTTTTACAACACTCACAAGAGTGAAGTGTCAGATCACGAAAGAAACATACACTTTTCTTTTTTCTCTTTCCTCAAAACAATTGTAGTACGCGAAATAAACATCCTCCTTAATGGAGGTGATATGAATGGCTGAAGCACATAAGATTAACGACGGTTTATATGTCGTGCCATTGGGAGATGGAAAAGTCCGACTTCGAATCTTAATCCAAGAGGATGAAGACAAAGGAGAATGGAGATGTAAAAATCTTTCGAGGCAAGATACATACAAACTCATGTCATTCTTGCGAAATGAGGTTTTATATCTGTGCTAAGGAGGAGTCCTAACAAGGGCTCTTCTTTTTCAACTAATCTAGAGCGCGAAATTTGCAACTTCTATAATGGAGATAATTCCAAAATTATATTTTATGGAGGTATTGAATTATGATGAAGAAGTATCGTGAATGGGCGGCTAAGCCGTATACCCGTGGAGACATGGTTAAGCAGTATAAGTGGGCTCTGATCATCACATTGATCGGAGAGGCGATTCTGTGGGCCTGGTATTTCCAGGATGCGATTCGCTGCTGGATCGATAGCATCAAACTCAAGTTCAAGAAGCATAAAAATAATGAAAGCGATCTCTATGAGGATGAGGGCTAACAAGCCCTCTTCTATTTTAAGTTTGAATCTCACGCAGATTTTGCAATGCCTTTGATGGAGATAATTCCAAAATTATATTTTATGGAGGTATTCGAAATGACGAACGATTATCTGAATATGTTACTCGAGAAAGAGGAGGACATTCGTAACCGTACGAAACAGCTCATGGATCGCTCGAAGGAGAAGGATGACGTGGAAAACATGTCTGATTCCGAATTCGAGGAGAAGAGGCTTTCGTACGGTCTGGCGACGGATCTGATCGAGGAGAACAAACTTCTGTGTCGCATCATCATCGGCATTGCCAATAAGCAAGACATTATTTTGGAGAAACTCGAAAAACTGGAGAACAGGGGCTAACAAGCCCTTTTCTCTTTTAAGTTTCGGTTATACGAAGTATGATCGATTAGTTCACGCGAATTTTACAGCTCCTATTATGGAGGTGACTAAAATGGATAAAGAAACCATTATTGTAAGACGTCCTACGACAGATGAAGAAACATCTATTGGTATACGTTTGAGTACAATTACAGAAATGATGACTCAATTGCTATCGAATCTTGGCAAAGAATATTTTGTAAAAGATCCGGTACGATACGATGCATTATTTAACTTATGTAAGATGCTACTTAATGCGGAAGCTGATTTCTATGGATTCAATTCGTGGGATGATTTAACGAAATGGCAAAAAATCCACGGTGGAATCTTTAAGGAGATAGAGATCGAGTAAGATCTCTTCTCTTTCTTTTTGTATTAAAGAGATCAAAACACGCGAAATTTACAAGTCCTATTATGGAGAGAAGTATACTAAAATTTAATAATTTTAGGAGCGTGATATTATGATGATTCTTAGTGGCATTACTCTAGTTGCTGGCATTATTGCTATGACTATGATGGAAAATGAAAACAAGGAGATCTAATGATAACGAAGCTATACAAATTAGTATACTTCTTTTCATTTTGTCCGTATTGGTCCTTAGGAGCGATATGGTATGATATCACGCGAAATTTACAAGTCCTTTTATGGAAGACAAAACACTACAGTTTATCAATAAAAGGAGAATTATGATGTATCGTCAGATGATTAACTTTATCGAACTAATGGTAGTCTCGTTAATGGCTCTTGTCGCAACAAGCATTAGCATGTTAACCTGGTATCAAGTTGTCGGTATGTTCTTCGCTGCCGTCTTCATGCTGTTCATCAGCATTGAATTGGAGTGTGGAGAAAGCAAAAAGGAGGAGCTCTAACAAGGGCTCTTCTCTTTCTCCTGTCTCAAATAGATTGGAGTACGCGAAATTTACAATCTACTTTATGGAGGTGATATGAATGATCCTATTCACAATTTTACTCTGCGGTATCATTGCATTGGCGGTGGTTACGGCGTTAATCGTCCTGACTGGCGGAACGGTGTTTATGCTCATCGCAGGAGATTTAATCGTGTGTATCGTGATTTTCTACGCACTGTTCAAAAGGAAAAAGAGGTCCTAACAAGGCCTCTTTCCTTTCGACTGTTACGAAGTAATTGACGCGCAGAATAAACAGCTTCTATTATGGACATAAGTCCACATTAATTTATGGAGGTAATATTTATGAAAACGTTTCTTGGTTTTGTGACTGGTTTGCTTACTGGTGCGATTGCTTATGCAGCACTCGAGCAGTATTGCATGCGTGTCGATGAAGACTATGCTAAGCGGGTCATGAAGTTCGCCGGCTATGATGGTGTGTTTCTTATCAAGTCCAAGAAGGAGAATGAGGCCAAGTAAGGCCTCTTCTCTTTCGCGCAAAATTTGCAAGTTGTATTATGGGGAAACCTAAATTATATTTGGAGGTATTTGACATGAAGACAATTCTTGGTGTGACGACTGGCTTATTGGCTGGTGTGGCTCTCGGCATTGCTGGAGTTACAGCATTGTGCATAAGCGACGATCACTTCATGAAGTTCTTCGCAGAGAACTGCGGATATCAGTATAAGGAATCCAAAGAGGACGAGGCCAAGTAAGGCCTCTTCTCTTTATTTTTGAAAGGAGTAAAGCACAATGAAATTCAATTGGAAAAAGGAAATTCGTCTGGCACAGCGATGGTTAAAGCGTAATGGTTCAACCGTCTCGTCTCTTGCGGCATCATTAGGTGTCATCGCGACTGGATATTTCGGTTGGAAAGCGCATGACGACTATACGATGTGCTCGATGGATCCGACACCAGAAGAAGCGGTAAAGATATTCTGGAAGCCCGCCGTATCCGCTACCGGAACGATTGCCTGCATTTGGCTAGGACATGGTTTGGACCAGAAGCAGATCGCAGCTATGACTGCGGCTTATGTCGCCCTTCGAAAATCGTATCAGGAGTATCGTGACGAAATCCGGTCGACGAATCCGGAACTCGATAAGATGGCACGAGAGAATATTGCTCGTTCCCATTGGGATAAGACGTATCCGAATGAGGATGAACTCTATTGGGATGCTATCTCAGAACGATATTTTACCGCAAGTCCGCTTGTTGTCGAAAAAGCAAAGTACAACCTGAATAAGCTCTTCCAGCAAACCGGCGTTGTGACCATCAATGATTTCTACGGATTCCTTGGAATCGATAAAGTCCCTGGTGGCGATGAACGCGGTTGGGATGTTGGCATGTTCGATGCTGTCGTATCCATGTGTCTGGAGGATTACTGGATTGACTTTATGGACGAGGAGCCCTATGAGATCGATGATGGCGAGGGTGGTACGGTGAAAGTCACAGCAATTGAGACTCAGTTCTATCCGGTTCCTCTTCATTGATATCCGCAAAATTTGCAAGACCTATTATGGAAAGGAGGTAAGAACAGATGACAAAGAAATGGAATGTGCTTGCTAACATCGGCCTCGCTTGTACGGCGCTTCTCAGTATCATTACTGGGATCATTGAACAGCGACAGATGGAGGAGCAGATCCGCGAAACTGTCGACGAGGTTCTCGCCGAGCGCCAAAATGAAGAGGGCTAACAAGCTCTCTTCGCTTTTGAAAGGAGAAATACTATGGAATACGGCATTACAATCTATTGCGAAGATAGCGACCTTAAGACACTGGTCGGCTCGAAAATACACGAGCAACTTCGCGGAAACCAGGACTACATTGATTCCCGAATCATTCTTGATATCCATTCTTACGAATCAAGGGTCTGCATTTACATTCAGTACGGCACTGACATCCCGTCTTGCCTAGAGATGTCCAATCTGGATAAGATCGTGAAAGAGTGCAAGGAGGAGCTGAAATGAAGAAAATCCCTATGAAAGCGATCGGTAATTCGATCAAGGTCTATATGACCAAGCATAGTCCGGAAATCCTGACCGGCATCGGAATCGGAGGATTCCTTACAACCATCGGTATGACGATGAAAATCGCACCGAGAGCCAAAGCGGAAATCGAAGATGCGGAGTACTATGCAGACAAGTACAATGAGCCAATTCGTACGCGTGATCGTGTGAAGATCTATGCGAAGAATTACTGGCCCGTTGCGTTGTCTACTGGGCTCAGTACCGCTTGTATTGTAATGGGTAATCGCCAGCAGCATAAACGCAACGCTGCTCTTGCGGCCGCTTATACCATTTCGCAGGAGACTCTGAAGGACTATCAGTCCGCTATCACCGAATCTCTGGATGAGAAGAAGGCAAACGAGATTCGTGAGAAAGTCTCGCAGAAGACCTCGGAGCGGGTTAACGTAAACGATCAGGAGATCCCGTATGTTCCTTCAGGGAAGAGTCTCTATTTCGATCGCTGGTCCGGACGATATTTCGTATCAGATCGAGAGACATTGCGTGAGATTTGTAACAACCTCTCCCGACAGATGTTGGGCGATATGTACATAACGCTCAATGATGTCTACGATGCCATCGATTTGGATCGCATTCCATTCGGCAATGATATCGGATGGGATGTCAACAAGTCGTTCATTGAACCGATGTTCAGTTCGAAGCTCACTGAGAAGGGAGAACCCTGCGTTGTGTTCGACTATACAACACAGCCGGAAGTTCTCAAATAAAGCACGCGAAATTTACAAGATGTATTATGGAGAAATCCACAACAAAATTTTTATGGAGGTATTCTAAAATGGAAGAGAACAATGTTGTCATGGAGAACGAGGAGCTCGAGACCGAAATGGTTCCGGCGGAAGAAACCGATGAGTCCAACGGTGGCAGCACCCTGATCGGTGTCGCAATCGGCGTGGCGGGCACTCTTGGCGCCCAGTGGGTGTACAAGAAGGCTCTCAAGCCGCTTGGTGTCAAGATCAAGGACACCATCGTGGCCCATAAGGCTAAGAAGCTGGCCAAGAAGGAGAGCAAGGCGGATACGGACAACGACTCTGCTGAGGAGTAATCCGAGCAAGTTGTGATTCGACGAGCGTTGAGACCTAACAAGGTCTCTTCGCTTTTCATTTTTGGAGGTTGTATGAACGAATATCGATATAAGGGTCCTGTCCGGAATTTGTTTGGTGATATCCGAAAGTCGTCATGGGATTCTGTGACGATGGCGGTTAGCAAAGAGAAGGCACTATCGAATCTCTGCTATCGATATTCGGTCATCAACCATTGCCCGGTTTGGGAAGTCAAGCTAAACCCAAAATACCTCACTATGGTGAGAGAAGGAGTGTAACAATGGCAGAATACCCGAACAATTCAAATGCCGCACGGAGAGTAGCTCCAACACCGAATGAGACGCCGGAGAGTCCGAAAAAAGAGATCAATAAGGTCTCTTTATCTGCTCCGGCAAAGACAAAGAAACGTTCTCCGTTAAGCAAGCTCGGAGACAACATCCTCTCCGACGATCGTGGGAGCATCGGCAGTCATATCTGGAACGATGTTGCTGTTCCCATGCTGAAGGATTTCTTTGCCAATTCTCTGACGGATGCGGTCAACATTATATTTTACGGTTCGACCCGTCGAGGCGACCGGAGACCTGGCGGAACCTATGTCAGTTATCGTACGGACTATGGTTCCTACAGTCGCGATCCCAGACGAGATGATCCTCCTCAGAGAAGAAGTGCCTACGACTTCGATGAGTTCTCATTCCGAACTCGTCGAGACGCGGAAGGTGTCCTGGATGAGCTCGACAACATCCTGAGACGGTACAAGATCGTCTCGGTTGCGGACTTCTATGAAGTGGTCGATCAGACGCCTCCGTTTACAGCGCATCGCTATGGCTGGACGGATCTACGGCAGGCAGACATCGCAAGTGGCCGTGATGGCTATTATATTCGGATGCCGAAGCCTGCTCCGTTGGATTAAAGGAGTGGCTACATCATGATCTCAACGAAAAAGGAATTCCATAGCGATCCGTCAACGTTATATTTGGCGAAATCTCGTATCGAGACGCTCAAGCGTATGGCGGACCGTTACGGACGAATTACAGTGCACGATGTCCAAATGATATTTGGGAAACTCGATGGCGACTGGACGACTTTGGATGCGGTCTCACACGGATGGAGTAATACGCGATTCTTCATCCCCGTTTGGCTGAAAGATGGATGGTATGTTGTCATGCCGGATCCTAAGAAATTTTAAGAAAGGGTAAAGCACAATGAAACTCTCTACTAAGACGATTGCAAACACAGCAAAGTCTGTTTTTTATCGGTCGAAGTTCTTCATTCAGAAGAATTCTCCGCAGATTCTCACCGGCGCTGGTATCGCGCTTGGCATTACGTCAACGGTTATGGCCTGCAAGGCGACCCTTAAGGTTACCGAGGTAATGGATGGCCATGAAACCATGAAGCAGAACATTGAAGATTCTGTCGGCGGTAAGCTGGAAGATGGTGGTACCTATACCCGTGAGCTGGCGGATGCGGATCAGAAGATCCTTGTCCGTATGACCGCATGGAAGGTCATCAAGCTCTATGCTCCGGCCGTTGGTGTTGGTGCGCTCGGCATCACGTCAATCCTCTATGGTCACAAGATCCTCTCCAAGCGTAATGCGTCTCTGGCGGCTGCCTATCAGCTTCTCGACAAGGGATTCAAGGAATATCGTCAGAATGTCCGCGATCGCTATGGCGATGAGGTCGACAAGGAGCTTCGCTATGGCCTCGTGAAAGAGAAGGTCGAGGAAGAGACGATCGATCCTGAAACCGGCAAGAAGAAGAAGACCAAGAAAGAGGTTACCGTTCTTCCGGACGGTCGTGTTCCTTCGGTCTATGCTCGCATTTTCGATGAGCTCAATGACAATTGGGAAAGAGATGCGGAGCTGAATCTCTTCTTCATCAACGGCCAGCTCAACTATTGGAATCATATTCTCCAGACAAGAGGATACGTATTCCTGAACGAAGTCTATAAGGCTCTCGGATTTGATCCAACGAAGGCCGGCCAGCATGTAGGTTGGTACTACGACGCCAAGAACCCCAAGGCTGACAATTATATCGACTTCGGTATCTATGATGTAAATCGTCGCGGCGCTTCCGAGTTTGTCAACGGTATGGAGCGTAGCGTGATTCTCGACTTCAATGTTCAGGGTCCCATCGATTCTCTGATCGGCGAAGAAATCTAACATAAGGAGGCCCCGTTATGGGATACATTAGAAAAAGTCTGCGTGAATGGTTCTTATCTGGTTTGGTTGGATTGGCGTTAGGGCTCGTAATTGGCTCTAGCGCTACCACCATGAACGAGTTGGTAACTTACGAGGAGCCAACGCCGGAGCCGGTTCAAATGCAGACCGAAGAAGTAGCAATGCCCGAAGCCCCTCTCTCAGCGGCTGATTTATATTTGGAAGCACCCAGATTTGCTGAGCTCGAGAACTATAGTGAGTATGAGATCGAGATGTTGACACGAGTCACGTATGCCGAGGCCGGAAACCAATCGGAATACGGTCAACGTTTGGTCGTCGATACGATACTGAATCGAGTGGACAGCGAACGCTTTGCTGGGGATGATATTTTGTCGATCATTACCGCAAAGAACCAATTTGACTGTGTCACCACTGGAGCAATCTATTGCTATCCGGAATGGGACTCCATTCGTTGGTTGGTGATTGAAGAATTGTGTAATCGGACGAATTCGGACGTTATCGCATTTCGAACTAATCGATACCATAGCTGGGCAACGCCAGCCTTTAAAGAAGGCGACCACTATTTCTCGATTTGAGGAAGGAATGATATTTGATGAAGGCAAGACTGAAGAAACTCTGGAAAGGAGTTAAGCATACCATGGAGCAGTTTGTCGATACGGCCCGCGAAATTTTAACGGGTAAGAACTCTCGTTTCGTTGCGGCTTGTATTTTTG
>CAMVLL010000075.1 GCA_947168315.1 uncultured Bacteroidota bacterium
CCGATACCAATAGCGGCAGCCATCGGCTCAAAGAGCAAGTACACATCTCGTCCAACAGCATGTTCCGCACTGTCACGAACGTCACGTATTTCTACTTCTGTTCTACCAGAAGGAACACCGATTACCATTCTCAATGCCGGAGAGAAGAGATGATGTCCCATGTCCACCTTCTTGATAAGGCCACGGATCATCTGCTCGCAGGCGTTAAAGTCGGCAATCACACCATTCCGCAAAGGACGAACCGTACGGATGGTCGGATTTTCCTTTTCATACATTAACTTTGCACGTTCACCGACAGCAATCATCTTATCCGTCCGTTTGTCCAAAGCGACAACGGATGGTTCATCGACAACGATTTTTCCATTTTTTGTGATGATAGAATTAGCTGTTCCTAAGTCTATCGCTATTTCTTGTGTAAAAGAGAATAATCCCATAGTTCAAATCAATGTTTAAAGTGGCGAATGCCAGTTATCACCATGGCTACGCCATGTTCATTACAATATTCATAAGTCTGCTCATCACGGATTGAGCCACCGGGCTGAATAACGGCCTTTATACCTTCCTTATCTGCGATCTCAACACAGTCAGGGAATGGGAAGAATGCATCGCTGGCCATTACAGCACCCACCAAGTCAAAGCCAAACGACTTTGCTTTCTCAATAGCTTGCTTCAAAGCGTCAACTCTGGAAGTCTGGCCAACACCGCTTGCGAGAAGTTGTCTGCCTTTTGCCAAAACGATAGCATTACTCTTACTGTTCTTCACGATCTTATTTGCAAAGAGCATATCCTCTATTTCCTCATGTGTCGGAGCTTTTACAGTCACTTGTTTCAAGTCGGCTTCAGTCTCCACATCCAAGTCACGGTCCTGAACCAATACACCATTCAGCAATGAACGGAACTGTTTTCTTGGCAACTTAGTTTCCTTACGAACGAGGATAATACGGTTCTTCTTCTGTCCAAGGATTTCCAGTGCATCCACATCATAATCAGGAGCAATAATCACCTCGAAGAACAGTTTATTGATCTCTTCCGCCGTCTCTCTGTTAACCACTGCATTGGTAACGATGACGCCACCGAAAGCAGAAACCGGGTCACCAGCCAACGCATCTTTCCAAGCATCCAATACATTTGGACGAGAAGCCAGGCCACAAGCGTTATTATGCTTCAGAATCGCAAACGTGATCTCATCAAATTCATCAATCAGTTCAACAGCCGCATTAATATCCTGCAAGTTGTTGTAAGAGATTTCCTTACCATGAATCTGATCAAACATCGCATTCAGATCGCCATAGAAATATCCTTCCTGATGAGGGTTCTCACCATATCGCAAACGTCTCTGCTCGTTGATTGAACATCTGAAAACAGAATCTTTGTTCTCATCAAAATAATGGAAAATAGCAGTATCATAGTTTGAAGATACGGCAAATGCCTCCTTAGCGAACCAACGTCTCTCTTCCAAAGAGGTGGTAGCACCATGCTCAATCAGCATATCCTCAAACGGTTTGTATTGCGACTTGCTGGCAACGATAACCACATCATTATAGTTCTTTGCAGCAGCGCGGATCAATGAGATACCGCCAATATCAATCTTCTCGATGATATCCTCATCACTGGCGCCACTGGCAACGGTTGCTTCAAATGGATATAGGTCAACAATCACCAGATCAATCTCCGGGATATCAAAAGAAGCCATCTGCTGACGGTCTTGTTCCAACTCACGACGGCCTAAGATTCCACCGAAAATTTTCGGATGCAAAGTCTTTACACGACCACCTAGGATGGAAGGATAAGTCGTCAAATCCTCGACAGCCTGACATGGATATCCTTGTGCCTCAATAAAGCGTTGAGTTCCCCCTGTTGATAAAAAATGTACACCTTCTTCATGCAACTTTGCTAATATATCATCTAAGCCTTCTTTGTGGTAAACTGATATAAGAGCTGTTTTTATTCTTTTCACTTCAGACATACTCGTAAAAAATTAGATATTTGGCACAAAGATAGGAAATTTCGTGCTATTAATCTTCATGAATTCCCAAATAATTCTTACTCTTTTTTTATTTCTATTTATCATCGCTTTTTAATAACAAAAATATTGTATTTTTACGTCAAATTTCAAACAAAAAAAGATATGAGAAAAGCTTTATGTTGCACAGTATGTGCTTTTTGTTGTTTTATGATGAGTTGTGGTCCAATGGGCACAACGACTCCTTCCAATGATAATAATGGAGGTGGTATTCTGGGAGGAATCATAAATGTGTTGAATAATGGCAATACGATTGCGGATGCTATCAGCAGTGTGATTGGCGCTTCCACCCTTACACCTGAGCAGTTGGTCGGTTCATGGAAATATACTGGACCGGGATGTGCGTTTACGACTGAGAATGCATTGGCGAAGGCCGGAGGTGAAGTGGTTGCTGCTGACATCAAGCAGAGATTATTGCCTACTTATAACAGATTGGGTATCTCCAGTGCGAACACGCAAGTTACTTTCAACAAGGACAAAACGTTTACAGCAACGATCCTTGGCAAAAACATCAGTGGTCAGTACACCTACGATGAGAAAACCAGAAAGATTACCATGCAGGGTTTACTACTGAACATCAATTGCTATGCAAAACGTAACAGCAATGGCATCGCACTTTTGTTCGAAGCCAAGAAGCTGCTTACCCTTTTCCAAACCTTTGCCGCTATGAGTGGAGACACAACATTAGGTTCTGTCGGTGACATCAGCAAGAATTATGATGGAGTACGCATAGGCTTTGACATGAAATAAGCTTATAAAATTATTATTTGATCAACATAACTATGAAATCTTATTTTAACTTAAAAGGAGCCGTAGCTCTAATTACAGGTTGTTCTACAGGTTTAGGCGTTCAAATGGCTCTTGCCTTAGCTAATCAAGGTTGTAACATCGTTCCAGTTGCACGTCGGGAAGACAAATTAAAAGAAGTCGCAGCCATGTTACAAAAGGAATTTAATGTTGAGGCCTTACCTATTCGTTGTGATATCACAGATACAGAAATGGTCGATGGAATGGTAAAAAAAGTTGTCGAGCATTTCGGGCGTATCGATATTTTGATTAATAATGCAGGGACAGGAACTGTCGCTCCGGCAGAGGACATTACCGATGAGCAGTTCGAGAACGAGATCAAAATCGATTTGACCGGATCTTTCAAAGTGGCCAGAGCCGTAGCAAAGCAAGCTATGATTCCTGCAAAATATGGACGTATCATCAATATCTCATCGATGTATGGATTAGTGGGCAATAAGATTGCTCCTTGTTCTCCATACCATGCTGCCAAAGGTGGTGTCGTGAACATGACACGTGGTTTGGCTGCCGAATGGGGTAAATACGGCATTACCGTAAACGCTATCTGTCCAGGATATTTCTGGACTCCTCTTACGAAAGATACGTTAGAAACAGAATGGTTCCAAACTTATGCAAAAGGTGCCATTCCTGTCGAACGTTATGGTCGAGAAGGTGAGTTAGACACTGCTGCCATCTTCCTTGCATCTCCCGCTTCCAGCTATGTGAACGGTGTGATGTTGCCTGTTGATGGCGGATATACATGTATTTAAAATGAATGTAAAACAGTTATTCGTAGGTGGAATCTCCATCTTTTTGTTGGGTTGCTCCTCCCTCACCCCAAAGGATGAGGCATTACTGAACTACGTGGACACACGTATTGGGACAGGGAAGACGGAACTTGGCATCGGGACAGGTGATAACCAGAACGGTCAGACTATTCCGGCAGTCTTCGTGCCTAACGGCATGAATTTCTGGACGGCACAGACCGAGGCTACCGAAAAGAAAGGTGTCGCCCCCTACTATTATGGTCACCACACATTCCAAGGTTTCCGTAATTCCCACTGGATTGACGGTGGTTGTACCCAAGACTATGGATCGGTGACCGTCATGCCCGTCTGGGGTAGCCTGAGATGTTTGGAGGAAGAGAGAGAAAGCACGTTCTCACATGAAGATGAGATTGCACTGCCGCACTATTATTCTGTTCAACTGAAGGATTATCCTATACAAGCCGAGGTTACCGGTACCTCCCGTACCTGCATGTTCCGTTTTACCTATAAAGAAGAAGGAATGGCTCATCTCATTATCACGCCAAATAGTGATGAGAGCTTAGGCGAAATTCATATTGACACTGAGAAAAAGGAGATTACCGGTAAGAACCCTGTTCACCGTATCTACCAAGGTAAAGGTGAGTATGCGGGATTTGACGGACACTTTGTCGTACAAGTCAACAAGAAGATAGAGGATTATGGTATCTACCATGGTCATGAGATATCCAAACATCAAAAAGAAGCGAAAGACATGCAACGCATGGGGGCTTTCATTTCCTTCCAGGTGAAGGCCGGTGAGGAGGTGCTTGTGAAAGTAGCATCCTCGTTCTGTGATGTGGATGGCGCACGGATGAACATGGATAAAGAGAATCCAAACTGGAATTTCGATCGTGTGAAGGCGAACTTGGCGAAAACATGGAGTGAGCGTCTTGGCGTTATCCAAGTTGAATCGGATAACGAAATCGACAAACAAAAGTTTTACTCGTCCTTGTACCACGCCTCTTTCCTACCTCACGAGATGAACGACTGCGACGGGCGTTATCCTTCTTTCGCCGGTGGAAAAACGATCGAGAGAACTGAAGGTTCCTACTACGATGACTATAGCATGTGGGATACTTACCGTGCCCTGCATCCATTGCTTAGTATCCTTTATCCGCAACAAACCGGAGATATGATCCAGTCGCTAGTCCAGAAGTACGAACAGGGAGGATGGTTGCCTATTTTCCCTTGTTGGAACAGTTATACATCGGAAATGATTGGCGATCATTGTGCTTCACTGATGACAGATGCCTACATCAAAGGCATCCGTAACTTCAATGTTGACAAGGCTTATCAGGCTGCCCGAAAGAATGCTTTCGAGATTCCGGAGAGCTACGACGACTATAAGGATGGAAAAGGCAGACGTGCCCTCGAATCATATTTAAAATATGGATACATCCCTTTGGAAGATCCTGTCTTGGAAGCTTACCATAAGGGGGAGCAAGTTTCAAGAACGATGGAATATGCATATGACGACTTCGTTCTATCGGAGTTTGCAAAGGCATTAGGCCATGATGAGGATGCACAGGTCTTAAGACAACGCTCGTTATCGTATAAGAATGTGATTGATCCTCGCACCGGCTATGCCCAAGGCCGACATAACGATGGCACTTTCTTAGATGAGAACAACGCGTTCGAGTTCTGCAAGTTTATCACGGAAGGATATCCCAGCCACTATACGTGGTATGTGCCGCACGATGTGTATGGTTTGATGGAATGTATGGGTGGCAAGGATAAGTATGTGGCAAAACTTGACTCGATGTTTACGAACCAGTACTATTGGCACGGCAACGAGCCTTGTCATCAGGTCGCTTTCATGTTCAACTATGCCGGTCAGCCGTGGAAAACACAACAGGCTGTACGGCATATCATGGAAACGGAATATAATATTGGTTCCGACGGACTCTCAGGTAACGACGATGCCGGCCAGATGTCGGCTTGGTATATCTTTGCCTCTTTAGGATTCTATCCTGTTTGTCCAGGAACTCCTTATTATATATTGGCAAGTCCGTCATTCAAAGAGGCTACTCTGCACATGAGCAACGGAAATTCATTTACTATCAAGGCACCGAATGCATCGCACGAGAATATCTATGTGCAATCCGTGACCTTGAACGGACAACCTTATACAAAGAACTACATTGCCCATCAAGACATAGCGGCTGGTGGTGTTATGGAATTCGTAATGGGAAATCAACCCAATGAATCCTGGGGAAACAAAGAAGAAGATTGTCCTATCAATTTCTTCCCCTAAATAAAGATACATATAACAGAAGCGGGTGTGTCCATGACACACCCGCTTTCGTTATATTCTTCCATTTTTCTACTTTTGCTTCTTTCTTAATTCATCCAGATAACTGGCTGTTATCACACCAGAAGGAAGGGCGATAATTGCCACACCAAATAAAGAAGAAAGCATACTGATGAAACGGCCTAGATTGGTTACCGGACAAAGGTCGCCATAACCTACTGTCGTCAACGTAACCGTTGCCCAGTACAAAGCATCAAAGAAAGAGGAAAAAGTAGGCTCTCCTGTTTCCGGATTGATATGAGGTTCTGCATTGAACATAATCAACGCTGTAAGGAAGATATAGAACACTGCAACCAACAACACAGAAAAAAGCACTTGTCGTTCCTTCTTCAACACATCAATAAAGACATTGATTTTGCTGCTGTAACGGAAAATTTTGAACAGTCGGATAATCCTGAACATCCTCGAGAGACGGAAAATCTTGAACCCAGGAGCTAACAGATTAAGTCCTGGCAAGATTGAAAGTAAATCCACGATGGCCATGAAAGTAAAAGGATAAAGAATGAAAGATTCCTTTCCTTTACCCATTTTCATGTCAGCAATCACCCATCGAAGGATATAATCGATAATGAAGACAATGACCGTAAAGATTTCAGTATAGAGAAAAAACGAATAATTTTCTGTCGTCATCAGAGGCAAAATGCTAAGGATGATACACCCAAACATGAACCAATGATAAAAATGATTTATCTCTCCGGATTTTTCATTTGTCTCCAGTATGCTATACAGAACACGTTTCATCAATAATCTTATTTACAACATAACAAAATATACATTTCATCTAGAACAGCGAACAGCTATCGTACTAAGTCTTTCGGATATGTCGGTGGCATACTTACTCGTTTCCACGTCTCGTATACCCATGTGTCAATCACATTGCCATCGACATCCTTCTCCATGTAATACTTGAGGATCATAACGCTATCCGATTCCTTCAACGAGAAGTACAACACATTGTCGGTTCCGTTCAACTGTGGAAGGTCAAGACTTTTCTCAACATGTTCTACATATTTGTCATCCGAAGATACTTTGTACGTACCTGAACCAATGATTATCGCGCCACGATTAGGAATGACTGTCATATTCACGAATTTACCATCCGCCGTCAACACCTTAAAAGAGTTACTTGGCTTCAACTCGCCTGGAACATCCGGACTGCTCGAGACATAGAAGCACATCTGCCAAATTCCTTGTAACTTCTTCTTATTTGTCTGTCCCTGCATGGTTGGGATGCTGACAAAGAGAAGTAACAACGTCCATAAAATAAGCGAACATCTTTTCATAATACTATCATTTTAAATTCCAAAGGTTATTCCTCATTTACAAATATAATAATTTCAATATAAAAAAGAAAAATATTATAAAAAAACTGTCCCAACTTCTTCAAGTGGGACAGTTTTTCACGCTATTATTAATGTTTAAAATTCTGCATTATGCGGTGTTCTTGGGAAAGGAATGACGTCACGGATGTTCGCCATACCTGTTACGAACAGGATTAATCTCTCAAAGCCCAGTCCGAAACCACCATGAGGACAAGTACCGTACTTACGAGTATCGAGATACCACCACATATCC
The DNA here is from genome assembly GCA_947168315.1 of uncultured Bacteroidota bacterium. Classification (GTDB taxonomy): domain Bacteria; phylum Bacteroidota; class Bacteroidia; order Bacteroidales; family Bacteroidaceae; genus Phocaeicola. Next base: position 7,502 of record CAMVLL010000075.1, read on the forward strand.
TTCATCGGGATATTCCGGCGATTGATCTCACTCATCAGTTTGTCATAATTCTCCTCACGAACGGAGCCTCCGATAATCTCACCAATCTGTGGGAAGAGTACGTCTGTACCTTGAACGGTCTTACCATCCTCGTTCATCTTCATATAGAATGCCTTGATATCCTTCGGATAGTTGATCATGATCACCGGTTTCTTGAAGTGATGCTCTACCAGATAGCGTTCATGCTCACTGGCTAAGTCCATACCCCATGATACAGGGAACTCAAATTTATGTCCGTTAGCCACAGCTTCTTCCAAGATACGGATACCTTCTGTATAAGGTAAACGAACGAAATCTTCCTTGATAACACCTTCCAAACGAGAGATCAAGGTCTTGTCGATCATCTTGTTCAGGAATTCGAGGTCATCCTTGCAATGCTCCAATGCCCACTTCACACAATGTTTGATGAAGTCTTCCTCTAAGTCCATCAGCTCATCTAGGCCTATGAAAGCAACCTCCGGCTCAATCATCCAAAATTCAGCCAAGTGGCGAGGAGTATTACTGTTCTCAGCGCGGAAAGTCGGACCAAATGTATAGATCTGGCCTAATGCCGTAGCACCGAGCTCACCTTCCAGCTGACCGCTGACTGTCAACGAGGTCATCTTGCCGAAGAAATCATCATCATATTTGATCTTACCATCCTCGTCTTTCTTCAAATCATACAGATTCTGTGTTGTCACCTGGAACATCTCACCAGCTCCCTCACAGTCACTGGCTGTGATGATTGGAGTATGGAAATAGAAGAATCCATGATCGTGGAAATATTGGTGGATGGCAATTGCCATGTTATGACGGATACGCATCACAGCGCCGAAAGTATTTGTACGAAGACGCATGTGAGCATACTGACGCATATACTCAAAACTTTGTCCTTTCTTCTGCATCGGATAATCGTTGCCACAAAGTCCGTAAACCTCCAACTCCTGACATTGAATCTCAGAAGTCTGACCGGCACCCTGACTTTCTACCAATTCACCGACAACGCTGATACAAGCGCCTGTGGTAATTTGCTTTAACAAGTCCTCATCAAACTTTGACGGGTCAACAACAACTTGGACATTCTTAATCGTGGAGCCGTCGTTCAAAGCGATGAAATCCACAGCTTTACTACTACGATGAGTTCTAACCCATCCTTTTACATTGACAATAGTGCCAAAGTCTTGACTTTGAAGGACGTCAACAACTTTTGTTCTATTCATCTTACTCATGCTATAATTATTCCTTTCAAAAGGCAGCGGATTACACTACCCACGTTTATTATTATTCAAAAGCACCCATTCGAAGAACATTCACTTCTGCCTCGGTTAAGAAACGCCAATCACCACGTTTCAAGCCTTTTTTTGTCAAGCCGGCAAAGTAAACGCGATCCAACTTAACCACCTTGTAGCCAAGATGCTCAAACAGACGACGAACGATACGGTTACGACCAGAGTGGATCTCGATTCCTACTTGGTTTTTCTTATCCTCAGCAACATAGCTGATAGCATCTGCATGAATCTCACCATCTTCCAGCTCAATACCTTGAACCAATTGATCCATATCTGCTCTTGTCAAATCCTTATCCAACTGTACCTGATAGATTTTCTTCTTCATGAACTTCGGATGAGTCAGTTTTGAGGCAAGCTCTCCATCATTGGTCAGCAACAATACACCTGTAGTGTTTCTGTCAAGACGACCAACCGGATAGATACGCTCCTCGCAAGCATCCTTCACCAAGTCCATCACAGTCTTACGTGCTTGAGGATCATCAGAAGTAGTCACGGTATCTTTCGGTTTGTTCAGCAAGATATAAGTCTTTTTCTCCAAGCTGATAACTTGATCATGGAACTTCACCTCATCGCTACGCAAGATCTTGGTACCCAATTCCGTAACCACATTACCATTCACCATCACAGCTCCAGAGGTGATGAATTCATCAGCCTCACGACGTGAGCAGATACCGGCATTTGCCAGATATTTGTTCAAACGGATAGGTTCGTTCGGATCAACAAATACTTCCTTGTATTCAATTTGTTTCTTCTTATTATACTTTGCATTCGGATTATACTCCGGTGTGCGTTGCTGACGACGTGGACGAGGTGCATTTCCACTTGGTTGGTTGAAGCGTGGACGCTGAGCATTCGGACGACCATATCCACTGTTTGGACGTGGACGTGACGGACGACCTTGCGGAGCCTCGTTCTGAGCGTCATAATATGAAGAAGAGTAAGCGCGTTGTGGACGTTCCTGACCTCCTTGGCTGTTAAAGCGAGGGCGATAGGAGCGCTGAGGCTGACCACCTTCTCCATTATTGTAATTATAGTTTGGATTATAACTTGGACGAGAACGATAAGGACGTTGCTCTCCACTATTATTATAGTTGGTACGAGGACGATAGCTTCTGTTTGCGCCACCTTCTGTACCTTCTTCATTGTTCGAATAGAATCTTGGACGACGAGGACGTTCCGCATTGTTGTTATTATAACGGTTATATCCTTGCTGTCCGTTGGATGCGTTGTATGGACGATACGGACGGTTTCCTCCTTCGCGGTTGTAATTAATACGAGGGCGGTAGCCTCTTTGTCCTTCTGACTGATATCCACCATCTCGGCTTACACGTTGGCCTTCTTCTCTTTCCAGGCCATCAGGTCTGATTTCATTCTCTGTACTCATAATGTTTTTGTTTAGTTGGTAATGCCCCATCTCGGGCGTTGTTTTTATGATTTAAATACCGGTATAGTTGTGTGGTGTTATCGCACGCAACTCTTTTTTAATGTCTTCACTAACCTCCAATGTCTCAATAAACTTAGCAATTGATTCTTTTGTTATTGCCTGATTGGTTCTTGTCAGTGCTTTAAGTGCCTCATACGGATGTGGATATGCCTCGCGGCGCAGGATTGTTTGAATAGCCTCAGCTACCACACTCCAGCAATTATCCAAATCCTCATATATCTTATGCTCATTCAATAATAACTTTCTCAAGCCTTTCAATGAGCTTTTGATTGCAATAATAGCATGTCCCATCGGAACACCAACATTCCGTAAGACGGTTGAGTCGGTCAAGTCACGTTGCAGGCGTGAAACCGGCAATTTCTGAGAGAGATGACTCAGAATGGCATTGGCAATGCCTAAGTTTCCTTCCGCGTTCTCAAAGTCGATGGGGTTCACTTTGTGAGGCATCGCACTCGAACCAACCTCACCTGCTTTAATTTTCTGTTTGAAATATTCCATCGAGATATACATCCAGAAATCTCTGTTCATATCAATCATGATGGTGTTGATGCGTTTCATTGCATCGAACACGGCTCCCAGATTATCATAGTTTGAGATCTGAGTAGTGAATTCTTCTCGCTCCAACCCTAACTTCTCTGCTACGAAGCGATTACCGAACGCCTTCCAGTCGAATTCGGGATAGGCTACATGATGTGCATTGTAGTTTCCTGTCGCTCCGCCGAACTTCGCTGTCAACGGACAAGCTTTCAACACGGCTAATTGTCTGCTCAAACGATAAGAGAATACCTTTATTTCCTTACCAAGACGTGTTGGAGAAGCCGGCTGACCGTGTGTCTTTGCCAACATTGGGATATCCTTCCACTGTTCTGCGTACGTATCCAACTGTGCAATCAATTCTTCCAATTGCGGATAGTAGACATCGTTCAAAGCATCTTTGATTGACAGAGGAACAGATGTGTTGTTAATATCTTGTGAAGTCAGACCGAAATGGATAAACTCCTTAAAGGCATCCAGACCACCCAGTTTATCAAATTGCTCTTTGATAAAATACTCTACAGCCTTTACATCGTGATTAGTTACGCTTTCAATTTCTTTGATACGTTGGCCATCTGCTTCAGAGAATTGCTCATAGATAGCACGTAACGCTGGGAAAAGTGAGTGATCAAAGTTTTTCAATTGAGGCAAAGGTAATTCACATAAAGTGATGAAGTATTCAATTTCAACTTGAACTCTGTACTTTATTAATGCGTATTCTGAAAAATAAGAGGCCAAGGCTCCCGCCTTCCCTCTATATCGACCATCAATCGGCGATATAGCCGTGAGTATATCCAGTTCCATTTTATATTTAGCTAAATATTGGGCTACAAAATTAGTATATTTTCTTCTTCTGACCTACAAAAAAAGCATAAAGTTATTTAATACACATCTTTTATTTTTGAAAACTGTGTGATGTTCATTTCTTTTTGCATGACCAACAGTGGAAAATAAATGTGTTTTTATTTTCTATCATCAAGCTTTTTATTTCAAATACCGAGTTTTTCACCCTCCATTGTCGAGTTTTTGAACCCAAATATCAAGTTTATGAAGCCGAAAATCGAGTTTTTGAAGAGGGGGTATGCGGATTTATTTTATCGATTCCATTTACATTATCATTTTAACAAGTTTCCCTTCAAAAATCCACATACCCCTAAACGAGCATTTTCGGCCTGGTGAACCTTAATGGTTCACCTTTTTGATTTTTAATACCTTACAAACATTTGGATATAAACGAATTACAAAATCGGTGAAGGTGAAGGATATTTTTTAATATGAGGGCTTAGGGAGGGTTTTTGCGTTAAAGTTGGCATTAACATTAACACTATTCAAATTAACCTAATCGTAATTGTTTATGCTCCCAATACTCTCCGGCCTTTAGCAAAAAAAACGTGAAGAAAACATGCTTCGATTTTTAGTTTTTTTTGCGACAGCCGGCGAGTTTTTCTTTGGTTCGGTCTCTTCTTTGCTCGGCAAAGAAGAAATGAACAAAGACACAACACGGGCCTACACAAGGTTGGCCCCTACGGAGATAAAATTTCAATAAAATCGCAAGTAAAAGAAATAGATAAAGACCTAATAGTTACATACAATAAGCCTTTATCCACCAAAGGACCAAAAAGTGTAAGGGATAAAAAACATAGAAGCTGTACTTGGCAATCTTGCCCTGTACAAACCCACGTTTACCATTATACATATTTAATGGAATAAACGCCAAGCCGGCAATCCAGCGCGAGGACAAAAAACAACATCCGATAATGGCTTGCCACAATTTATGCTCACGCAAGATGTAAAGCATCAGAATAAAACCAAACCCCGAACAACCATAATCAGCATGCAAGACTAACGAAATCACCAGCAACGACAACAAACTGAGTCCTTGTTTTATCAAGTTATCTTTGTAATATTCTATCGCACAGAGCCCCAAATAACCCAGGAACAAGGTAAAGAACACGTTCTGTATCGGATAATAGAACGTCCCAGTATGAACCAGATTAAACGGTATTTCGGAAATAAAAGCAAAGATCAACAGATTTCGTCCGTACTTAAACCGATTGCGAGTATGAAGGAAGCCTTCTACGATAAGGAAGGCAAAAACAGGGAAGCCCCAACGACCTGCAAACTTCATCAAAAAAAGTAAGGTGATATCATGACTACCAATAGATAGCAGTGGGGATGTGAAGAAAGCACTCTCAGTCAAGACAAAACGGGCAGAATGATCGATAATCATTAAGAATATAGCAAACATCTTCAAAGCACTTCCCGAGAGAACTCGATAGTTCTTTGAACAAACCTTCTCAACCAATAATCCAATCCTATCCATTTATCTGATTGTTCGTTGAACAAAAAACGGCAAAAGACAATCTTTTGCCGTTTGTCGGAATGAGGCGACTCGAACGCCCGACCCCTACGTCCCGAACGTAGTGCGCTA
>CAMVLL010000076.1 GCA_947168315.1 uncultured Bacteroidota bacterium
CAATGGGTAAACATACTTGTCATTGTCCCCACATTTTCACCGTAATAGCGTTTTGCCAGCGGTGCTCCACCACCACCTGTCTGGTTTGGAATGACCACTGGAAAACGTTCATCGAAGGCTCCGGCAATCAAAGCAGCTTTTCCAAGTCGTGAGCACCCTGTTAGAACGACGCGTTTTGCATCCAAATCAGTGTCCCGCTCAATCATATCCATACCACGCATCAGCGCCCAAGCCCACGCAGAGAGGGCAGTAGTGTTGTCTGTTCGTTTCGGATCGCGTTTCCCCCAAAGCTCAAAAATACGGGTATATGCGAGAGTTTCTTGCAGACTACGACCGTTTTCATCTAAGTCGGTCTGATCAGGGTCGGGTGAAATTTCTCCGTAACAGGCTGTGACGACGGCGTAACCATTGGCAACCAACATGTTGGCAGGCAATATGTTGGTGCGTGATGTATTATTGATGATGCCACGACTTTGTTCGGAGATGTGATGATCCTTGATGAAGCATTTTTCATCGTTTTGTAGCCAAGCATCTGTCACAAGTATCTCTTTATCAGCCAGTATGGTTTGATTACCTTCGTAGTTGAGTAGAAGAATAGTAGGGACAGGACCTTTAACATGTTTGGGCACAAGCACGAACCAGTCGATTTTCGGGCCTGTCTTATCGGCCTTGAACCACATCCTTACCTGTTTACGCTTCGCAAAGCCAGCCAGTGTCTCACCTTCCTCAATGGTTTCTAATACTAAGGTTTCGGGTTTCGGAGGCATCTGTCCGTACATTTCTCTTTGGAAAATGTCCAAGATCTCAAGGCGGCGCTGTTTCCAGTCCTGAATGGTCTTGACTCTCTTGCCGTTAACGAAAGTGAGAGGGTCGGGAAGGGTATAAGCACCAATCTTATTCTCATCATAATTCACATCCTGGGCAGAAGTGAAAAGTGAGAAAAAGAATAGTAAAACTAAAAGTGTAAAACAAGTCTTTTTCATGGTGATATTTATTAAGTATGTATCACAAAGTTACCTTTTTTACAGAAGATTGTGTTCTTTTTCGTCCAAATTTTCTAGAAATACAATTTATTTCATTAATTTTGCATCGTATTTTCGAGCCGAATGAAAATTAAGGAAGTTATTGATGCCCTTGAGAAGTTCGCGCCTCTGCCTTTGCAAGACGATTTTGATAATGCGGGTTTGCAAATCGGATTAACAGACGCGGAAGTTACAGGGGCTTTGTTGTGTCTGGACGTTACCGAAGCAGTGGTGAAAGAAGCTGTTGCCTTGGGGTATAATCTCATAATCGCTCATCATCCGTTATTGTTTAAAGGACTGAAAACGATTACAGGGAAGAACTATGTCGAGCGGTGCGTGATGGAGGCTATCCGAAACGGAATCACCGTTTACGCGGCACATACGAACCTTGACAACGCCTGTGGTGGCGTTAATTTCAAGATGGCGGAGAAAATTGGCCTGAAGAATATTCAGGTTCTCGAACCAAAGGACAATAGCTTGCTGAAACTGGTGACTTATGTGCCTGAAATGCAGGCAGATGACGTTCGTCAAGCCCTCTTTGAGGCTGGATGTGGACATATCGGCAATTATGATGCATGCAGTTATAACGTGCATGGCGAAGGAACGTTCCGTGCTGCAGAGGGAACACATCCTTTCTGCGGACAGATTGGTGAGTTGCATACCGAAGCAGAAGTGAGAATTGAGACGGTCTTGCCAGTTTATCTGAAGCGGAATGTGGAAAAAGCCTTGCTGAAAAGTCATCCGTATGAGGAACCGGCGTACGATTTCTTTGCGTTGCAAAACGAATGGAAACAGGCTGGAGCCGGAGTTATCGGTGATTTGGAAGAACCGATGGACGAATCAGACTTCCTGCGGATGCTGAAGAAGACATTTGAGGTAGGTTGTATCAAACATACCCAACTCAAAGGACGACGCATCGAACGAGTGGCCTTATGCGGTGGCGCAGGTGCTTTTCTACTACCGAAAGCAGTGGGGAAAGCTGACGTTTTCATAACGGGAGAGGTTCGTTATCACGACTATTTCTATTACGAAAACGATATCCTGGTGGCAGAGATTGGCCATTATGAGAGCGAACAATATACAAAAGAAATATTTAATTCAATTATACAGGATTTGTTCCCGACATTAGAGGTTCGAATGTCGAGAATTAATACAAATCCTATAAACTATTTATAGAGACATGGCTAAGGAAGTAAAGAAAGAAGCGGTTGATTTGACCGTTGAAGAGAAGCTGAAAACCCTTTATCAGCTGCAGACAATCTTGAGTGAGATTGATAAAATCAAGACCTTGCGTGGTGAACTCCCACTGGAAGTACAGGATTTGGAAGATGAAGTAGCAGGCTTGAAGACTCGTATTGAGAATTATCGTACTGAAATCGAAAATGCCCGTGCAGAGATCAGTGCTAAAAGAAACGCCATTGAGTCGGCTACAGCCATTGTAGAACGTTACAAAGAGCAACAGAACAATGTTCGTAACAATCGTGAATACGAGACATTGACGAAGGAAATTGAGTATAAGGAACTCGAAATCGAATTGGATCAGAAACGTATCCGCGAAGGTAATGAGTTTATCAATAACCGTACCGAGGAGATTGAGAAGAGCAAGACTGAAGTTGATGAGCGCTCAGAAGACCTGGAGGCTAAACGTGCTGAATTGGAAAGCATCGTAGCTGAGACTAAACAGCAGGAAGAGAAACTTCGTGAGAGAGGTAAGGAACTCGAATTGGCTATCGAACCAAGGTTGTTGACTGCTTTCAAGCGTATCCGCAAGAATAGCCGTAACGGTTTGGGTATCGTAACCGTACAACGTGATGCTTGTGGTGGTTGCTTTAACAAGATTCCTCCTCAGAAGCAGATGGATATTCGCATGCGTAAGAAAATCATCGTTTGTGAATACTGTGGTCGTATCATGATCGACCCTGAGTTGGCTGGGTTTGCTAAAGAAGAACCAAAGGCAACAAAGAAACGTTCTCGTGCAAAGAAAACTGAAGAATAAATAAAAAGCCTCTTGGAAATGTCCGAGAGGCTTTTTTATAACTCGTTGTACGGTGGAATTTCTGGTAAAAAAGTATATCGCTTGGTCTGATAGTCTATCTTGCAGCAATAATGGTTCAAACCATTGCTGACGATGAGATAATCCACTTTCAGTACCATATTGTACCGTGTAATCTGGTCGAAAACAGCTTGTGTAATCTCAATGCTAGGTGCTTTGTATTCAACAATCATACGTGCTTTCATGTCGTTCCCGAAAAGCACGGAATCACATCGTTTCTTCGTTCCATTAAGATTAAGTTGAACTTCGTTAGCCAATAAACCTTGTGGATAACCTTTATGTTCTAGAAGATAATGTACGAAGTGTTGGCGTACCCATTCCTCGGGTGTCAACGCCACATATTTTTTCCTCAAAACATCCAGGATGAATGTTTTCCCGTCTTTCTGGGTGATTTTAATATCGTATGATGGTAGGTTTAATGGTAACATTTATTAAATTTGCAGATGATAAATAGGTGTCAAGTGGAATCTTGCACATACAAAAATACAAAAGATTATGAAAACGAAAGAAGAAATAGTTGCAAATTGGCTTCCTCGGTATACGAAAAGGAAACTGGAGGATTTCAGTGATCATATCTTGTTGACTAATTTTGATAATTATGTGGAATTGTTCGCCCAGAAATTCGATGTTCCAATCGTTGGCAAAAGTGCAAATATGATGTCTGCCAATGCAGAGGGAATAACCATTATCAGCTTTGGTATGGGAAGTCCGAATGCTGCGACAATTATGGATCTTTTAGGAGCTATTTCACCAAAAGCTTGCCTCTTCCTGGGAAAATGTGGAGGCCTTTCTCGTAAGAATAAATTGGGAGATTTAATCCTTCCTCTGGCCGCTATCCGTGGAGAGGGAACTTCGAATGACTATTATCCGCCAGAGGTGCCTGCATTGCCGGCATTTATGCTCCAGCGTGCTGTTTCTTCTACTATTCGTGACCATGGTCGCGACTATTGGACAGGCACAGTTTATACGACAAACCGTCGTATTTGGGAACACGATGATACTTTCAAGAAGTTGCTGGTGAAGACCCGGGCAATGGCTGTCGACATGGAGACTGCAACCTTGTTTATCACAGGTTTTTATAACCATATCCCGACAGGTGCTTTGTTGTTAGTTTCCGACCAACCAATGACTCCTGAAGGTGTAAAGACCGAAAAAAGCGACAATATCGTGACCAAGAACTATGTGGATGAGCATTTGCAAATAGGTATTGACTCATTACGAATGATTATCGACGGAAAGAAGACAGTTAAACACTTAAGATATAACTGGTAATAGCTTCATGGCAAAAGAACTGACATACTTGGATATCTTGACAGATCTGCGAAATAAACACTATAAGCCCGTCTATTACTTGATGGGCGAGGAACCGTATTTTATCGATCTAATCGCTGATTTCATCGAAGATAATGTCTTGACAGAGGCTGAAAAAGGCTTCAACCAGACCGTGATGTATGGTGCTGACGTGGATATCGCTACCATTGTCAATGCCGCAAAACGCTATCCAATGATGTCGGAATACCAAGTAATCATCGTTCGTGAGGCCCAGGCAGTAAAGAATATGGAGGAGTTGGCTTATTACTTGCAAAAGCCACTGAACTCCACTATTTTGGTACTCTGCCATAAGCATGGGACCTTGGATAGAAGAAAGAAACTGGCCGCTGAAATACAGAAAATTGGTGTCCTGTACGAGTCTAAACGACTGCGGGATTACCAATTACCCGATTTTATCTCGAACTATTTGAGGCAACAAAAAGTTGATATCGAACCTAAGGCTGCAGAAATGATGGCCGACTTTGTCGGTACGGATTTGAGCCGTATGGTAGGCGAGTTGGAAAAACTTATTATTACCTTGCCCCAAGGACAAAGACGCATTACACCGCTCCAAATCGAGCAAAATATTGGTATTAGCAAGGACTATAATAACTTTGAATTGCGTAATGCCATCATTCAAAAAGATGTGGAGAAAGCGAATAAAATCGTGAAATTCTTCGCCGAAAATCCCAAAACCAACCCTATTCAACTTACGTTGATCGTTCTTTTCAACTTCTTTTCCAACCTTATGCTGGCCTATTACGCACCAGTGAAGACCGAAGATGGGGTGGCTGCACAGCTTGGCTTACGTTCTTCGTGGCAGGCAAAAGAGTATGTAGCAGCGATGCGCGCTTATAGTGGAATCAAGGTAATGCAAATTATTAGTGATATCCGCACATTTGATGCTCGCTCAAAAGGAGTGGATAATTCCTCGGTCTCAGATGCTGATCTCTTAAAGGAACTTGTCTATCGTATCCTTCATTAAAAAATACAAGACTATATAATAAGGTGTCCGGCTGGTCGAAATGATCAGCCGTTTTTTTATGTCCGTTTGAATGAACGACTTTTTGGTTTTCTTTCTTCACTAAAATGATGGAAGAGGAGAGATGCGATTTTTCTTGATCGCTGAGATTTTAAAATTTGAGAGCGAACGGAGGATTGGTCGAAAAAATCGAAAATTTGAAAATTTTGGGAAATTGGAAAATTTAGAGAAAAGAAAACGAAATGTTAATTTTTTAACAATTTAAATTCGACAATGAAAAGAGGGGGAGAGGAGGAGGGAAATCGAATGAAAAACGAGTAGAATCTCTAGTTTGAATTTTTCTCTCAAAAACAAGACGATGAGAAGATGTACCAAAAAACGGGCACAAAAATATTCTTACAAAAATTCTTTATAATTTGCATTTGGAGAATTTTATCATTTGGTTATGTAAATTTAGAATTGTAAATTTAGAAAAGTATTCAGTTCAGTGTAAAGTATTGGTTTATATTTGTAAATAGACAACAAATATAAAGTTGTAATTTGTGTTTGTATAGATGTGAATTCACAAAACAAAACTCAAGTACATACAGCTTTATTATTTTAGTATAAATTTCGGAAAACCAATATATTATAAGATTTGATTAAATCTGATTAAGTTATATATTTGTATATTCTGTATTTTGTGTGGAACAATTGTGAATTTGTTTGATTTAGTTTTGTTTAATGTATAGTAGCTCAATGTTTTATGTCGTTTTGTTGATGTGAAATCAAGTCCTAAATAGGTCTTATAACTATATTGTTCATTCATTTATGTAATATTCTCCTCTTTACATGTTACAAATGTGAATTTTTAATTTTGTTATTCAAAATTTGTTTTTCTAAAATGTAATTTCTACTTTTGTAAATGGTAAACAATGAAAATAACTTTTGTAAATGAAAGACAGGATTTTACAGATTATGAAAAAAGAGGACCTTTCTGCCGCACAGTTTGCGGAAAAAATTGGTATCTCTCAAGCATCCCTTTCACACATCCTCAATGGTCGTAATAACCCTAGTTTAGATGTGGTCATAAAAGTGCGAAATGCCTTCCAGAACATCAATCTGGACTGGTTTTTGTTTGGAACGGGTGATATGTATAAACCGGTTGTTACTTCCGATTTTCCTAATTTATTTGATTCTCAGATTGACGAGAATTCAAATTTTCCCTCCGACGGGTCGGAATTTCTAAAAAATCGCAAGGAAATCGACTTTGAAAACGCTGAAAATGACCGTAAAAACGTTGTACATCAGGAAGTTAAGTATGTTGAATTGCCATCTAAGAAGATAACTGAAATAAGAATCTTTTTTGATAATGGAACATATGAGACGTTCAAACCAGCTTGAAGTGAAATTAATTCTAAATGAATGTTAATTTCTGAACTTTGAATTTTTCCTTTTAATTTCTTAGTAAATCTATGTATCTTTGTGAACAACTAAGATACATAAGAAATCCTATTGCATGAAAAAATTGCTACTCGATTTGATAGTCAAGGAGAACATAAAGTTGCATAAAAACTATGTTCTTCTGAAAATGACACATCGTGACCCCCTCCCCTCGGTGTTGCCCGGTCAATTTGCTGAATTGCGTGTTGATAATGCCCCCAATGTGTTCCTTCGTCGCCCTATATCCATCAATTTTGTGGATAGAGATAAGAATGAGATATGGTTCTTGATCCAATTAGTGGGTGAAGGTACAAGAAAATTGGCTCAATTGGCTCCTGGAGATGTTTTGAACACGATACTTCCGTTAGGGAATGGGTTTAGTTTTCCTGCCGGTGATCAAGCAAACAAACCATTGTTGATTGGTGGTGGTGTAGGAACAGCGCCGATGTTGATGTTGGGTTCTGCTCTTTTGCGTGCTGGTCTTAAGCCTACTTTCCTTTTAGGGGCACGTTCTGAGGACGATTTGCTTCAATTGGACCAGTTCAGTCGGTTGGGTGATGTATTTGTAACGACAGAGGACGGATCCAAGGGCGAAAAAGGATTTGTTACCCAGCACAGAGTGCTTCAAAAAGAGCATTTTACCATGATTTATACGTGCGGTCCAAGGCCGATGATGCAGGCGGTAGCCCGTTATGCCAAGGCTAACGGTATTGAATGTGAGGTTTCGCTTGAGAATCGTATGGCATGTGGCTTAGGTGCCTGCCTTTGTTGTGTTGAAAAGACGCAGGAAGGGCATGTGTGTGTTTGTAAAGAAGGTCCTGTATTTAATATAAAGAAACTATTATGGCAGATTTAAGTGTAAATATTAACGGATTAGTGTTAAAAAACCCCGTTATGACTGCTTCTGGCACCTTTGGCTACGGCAAGGAATACGAGGATTTTGTTGATTTGAGTCAGATTGGCGGTATCATCGTCAAAGGTACGACTTTGCATCCGCGTGAAGGAAACGCTTATCCACGGATGGCAGAGACTCCAATGGGGATGTTGAATGCTGTTGGTTTGCAAAATAAAGGTGTACACTACTTTGTAGATCATATTTATCCCCAGATAAAGGATATTGATACGGCAATGATTGTGAATGTGGCTGGTTCGACGGTCGAGGACTATGTAGAGACAGCCAGAATCATCAATGATTTGGAGAAAATACCGGCTATTGAATTGAATGTGTCGTGTCCGAACGTCAAACATGGTGGTATGGCCTTCGGAGTAACGGCAAAAGGTTGTGAAGAAGTGGTTAGCGCGGTCAGAAAAGTATATCGTAAGCCGTTGATAGTCAAGCTTTCACCAAATGTTACAGATATTACAGAGATGGCTCGGGCTGCAGAAGCTGCTGGTGCAGACTCTGTTTCTTTGATAAACACGTTGTTGGGAATGGCTATTGACGCTGAAAAACGTCGCCCTATCCTTTCTACGGTCACAGGAGGCATGAGTGGAGCTGCGGTAAAGCCTGTTGCACTTCGGATGGTATGGCAAGTTGCTAAGGCCGTTAAAGTGCCTGTAATAGGCTTAGGAGGCATTATGAACGGTAAAGATGCCGTTGAATTCTTGTTAGCAGGTGCAACAGCCATCCAAGTGGGTACGGCTAATTTTATTGACCCGACAGTGACGGTGAAAATAGCAGCATATATTGACGATTATATGGGTCGCCACGGCTTTAAGAGTGTCAAGGAATTGACTGGAGCGTTGGAAATCTAATAGCCGACAATAGAATACTAAAATCGGGGAACTAACGTGCTGAAAGCGTTAATTCCCCGATTTCTTTTTCTCGATGAAATGGCCCTTTTGAGGCTATTTGAGCAGGTCGGGACGTAGTCTTTGAGTGCGTTCCATCGATTGTTGCAGTTCCCACTCCTTAATCTTTGCTTCGTGTCCTGAGAGGAGCACATCAGGAACTTTCCATCCCTTATATTCGGCTGGTCGGGTATAGACGGGGGCAGCCAAGAGATTGTCTTGGAATGAGTCGGAGAGGGCAGATTGTTCATCGGAAATGACTCCAGGAATGATGCGTACGACTGCATCAGCGATGATTGCTGCGGCCAATTCCCCACCGGTTAGCACGAAATCACCGACACTTATCTCCTTGGTAATGAAGTGTTCACGGATTCGATAGTCGATTCCTTTGAAATGACCGCATAGGATGATGATATTTTTCTTCAATGACAGCTCATTAGCCATCGGCTGGTTGAATTGTTCCCCATCGGGAGTGACAAAAATTACCTCATCGTAGTCGCGCTCAGCCATCAATTTTGAGATACAGCGGTCTACCGGTTCGATTTTCATAACCATGCCTGCGAAACCGCCGAAAGGATAGTCGTCCACTTTCTTATAATGGTCGGTAGCATAGTCATGAAGATTATGGAGATGAATCTCTACGATGCCCTTCTTCTGGGCACGGCTTAAGATGGAGTAATTGAAAAAGCCTTCCACCATCTCTGGTATGACACTGATAATGTCTAATCTCATGGTTCCTTATTTTTCGGGCAAAGATAATGCAAATTGAGGGCAGAATGAAATGAATCTTGTTCATTTCTTCCACTGAAATGCAGCTTATCTTCGCTTTTCAAGCAAAATTACGAAAAAGCATCAATCTTTCGCTGATTTTCGATGAAATTTCGCTACTTTTGCTTTATAATGTACTAAAAAGAGTGGTATTATGATGTTGGATTTGTTTGCCCAAGCCGATGATTTGCAGCGTATTGACGAGTTGCGCGCTGAATTGCATCGTCATAACTATAACTACTATGTGCTGAACGCTCCTGAAATCTCTGATCAGGAATTCGACCATTTAATGTACGAGTTGCAGGATTTGGAAGCCCGGCACCCCGAATATAAGGATCCGAACTCACCTACCATGCGTGTCGGAAGTGATCTGAACAAGAATTTCACCCAGATGACACATAAATACCCGATGCTTTCCTTGGCAAATACCTATTCAGAAGCGGATGTAGCCGACTTTTATGAACGTGTTCGGAAAGGTTTGGAAGGGGAGGACTTTGAAATATGTGCTGAACTGAAGTTTGATGGCACCAGCATCTCATTGACATACGTTGATGGTAAGCTGACACAGGCTGTTACGCGTGGAGATGGCGTTCAGGGTGATGTAGTGACCGATAATGTGAAAACAATACGAAGTATTCCGTTGGTTTTGCCTCCTGATAAAGGTTATCCGCGTGAGTTTGAGATGCGTGGAGAAGTGCTTATGCCTTGGACGGTCTTCGAGGACTTGAACAGAGCACGTGAATTGCGTGAGGAACCGTTGTTTGCCAATCCCCGAAATGCCGCTTCTGGTACGTTGAAACTGCAAAATTCAGCAGAAGTGGCGTCACGGAAATTGGATGCTTATCTCTATTATGTATTGGGTGAGCAGTTGCCTCATGACGGTCATTACGAAAATCTGATGGAAGCCCGGAAATGGGGCTTTAAGATTTCGGAGCACATGCGTAAATGCCGTACGTTGCAAGAAGTAATGGACTATATAAACTACTGGGATACAGAACGAAAGAATCTCCCGGTAGCAACAGATGGTATTGTTTTGAAAGTCAATTCTGCCCGTCAACAGCAACGTCTTGGTTTAACTGCAAAATCGCCTCGCTGGGCTATCGCATATAAGTTTCAGGCTGAACGTGCTTGTACTCGACTGAATAAGGTGACTTATCAGGTAGGACGGACGGGTGCAGTGACTCCGGTAGCCAATCTGGATCCCGTTCAGTTGGCTGGAACAATCGTCAAACGTGCTTCTTTGCATAATGCCGATATCATTGCGGGATTGGATCTTCATATCGGAGACATGGTTTACGTGGAAAAAGGAGGGGAGATAATCCCTAAAATAGTGGGTGTAAACCCCGATGCACGTAGTCAAGCCGGTGAAAAGGTGCATTTTATCACGCATTGTCCAGAATGTGGCGCTGAATTGATTCGTTACGAAGGAGAGGCAGCTCATTACTGTCCGAATGATGTGGCTTGTCCGCCCCAAATAAAGGGTAAAATCGAGCATTTCATCGCAAGAAAAGCCATGAATATAGATGGATTAGGACCGGAAACCGTCGATCAATTCTATCAGGAAGGCTTGATTCACGACATCGCTGATTTGTATACGTTGAAAGCATCCGATATTATGGCGTTGGACCGTATGGGAGAAAAGTCGGCTGAGAATATTGTAAAGGGTATTGAGCAATCCAAGAACGTGCCTTGGCCACGCGTGCTTTTCGCCATTGGAATCCGTTTTGTTGGCGAGACCACTGCGAAACTGCTTGCAAAGGCCTTCCCTTCCATTGACGATTTGGCATCTGCTACCTTGGACGACCTGATAAAAGTCGATGAAATCGGTGAAAAGATCGCTCAAAGTATCCTTTTGTACTTTAAGGATGAACGAAACAGAACGTTGATAGAGCGTTTAAGAGCCTATGGCGTGCAATTAAAGGGCGAGGAAAGGAACCCAGAAGAGTATACAAATAAGTTAGAAGGGCTGTCTTTTGTCATCAGTGGTGTCTTCGCTTTACATTCCCGTGAGGAATATAAAGAATTGATCGAGAAAAACGGAGGAAAGAACGTAGGGAGCATCTCCAAGAAAACATCCTATATCCTGGCAGGTGAGAATATGGGGCCGTCTAAGCTTCAGAAAGCCAACGATCTTCATATCCCGATTATAGACGAAAATACGTTTTTGGAGATGATTAAGTAACTTTTTAATAGCATTTAAGTAAAAATAGTGCAATTTGGTTCATAAAATGGAAAAATAGTTGTACTTTTGTCCCCGAAACAAAGGAAATACTGTATGAAGCAAACAAAATTAAGAGGCATGGGAGTCGCTTTAATCACTCCTTTTAAGGAAGATGGAAGCGTGGATTATGCTGCGTTATTGCGGCTGGTAGACTATCAGCTGCAGAATAATACGGATTTCCTTTGCGTGTTGGGTACTACTGCTGAGACACCTACACTTACTTCGGATGAGAAAAAACGGATCACTCAATTGGTTATCGAGCGGGTGAACGGCAGAATTCCTATCCTTTTAGGTGTCGGAAGTAACTGTACGCAGACCGTTATCGATACGTTGAAACACGATGATATGACAGGAGTGGATGCTGTCCTTGCCGTGGTTCCATATTACAATAAACCATCTCAAGAAGGTATTTATCAGCATTATAAAGCCATTGCGGAGTCGACCGACCTGCCTGTAGTGCTTTACAACGTACCAGGCCGTACAGGTGTGAATATGGCTGCAGAAACGACCCTTCGGTTGGCTCGTGATTTCAAAAATATCATTGCTGTGAAAGAGGCATCCGGGAATATCACTCAAATGGACGATATCATCAAAAACAAGCCCGAGAATTTCAGTGTTATCTCTGGTGACGACGGTATCACGTTTCCATTGCTTACTTTGGGCGCTGTAGGCGTGATTTCTGTTATTGGGAATGCGTTTCCACGAGAATTCAGTAAGATGGTACGGTTGGCTTTGCAGGGTGATTTTGAACACGCTTTACCTATCCACCATCAGTTTGCTGAATTGTTCAAACTTCTGTTTGTGGATGGTAATCCGGCTGGAGTAAAGGCGATGCTGAACGCTATGGGGTTGATTGAGAATCGATTACGACTTCCTCTAGTGCCAACACGTATCACGACTTTTGAAAAAATGCGTGCTATTTTAAACGAATTGAACATCAAATGTTGAAATAAAAAATGGATTTTGAAAGAGACGATGCAAAGCTTCGCATCGTCTCTTTTTTTTCTTCAAATTTTTTGAAATATTTTTCTATTTTTCTTGTTTTTTTTTAGGATGTTTCCTTATCTTTGTAAAGGAATGAAAATGTCCATTTCAACGTATTTAATGTTTGATTTTTAGAACTAAGATATACCATGAAAAACTATATATTTTTTACTATATTCATTTTGTCTGCCATCGTTCGTGTGCAGGCTCAGCAAACTTACTTTATTTCTACTCAAGGAAACGATTCAGCAACGGGTCTTTCACAGTCGGATGCCTGGAAAAGTATTGAAAAAGTGAATAGTGTCACCTTCCAGCCTGGTGATAAGGTTCTTTTCAAGAAAGGGGAGACGTGGTATGGTCAGTTGAAAATGAAGGGATCTGGTACGGCTGAAAAGCCGATTTTACTGTGTTCGTATGGAAAT
>CAMVLL010000077.1 GCA_947168315.1 uncultured Bacteroidota bacterium
AAAGAGCAGCATTATCGATATGTACGTTACATGAACGGGACATATTTGTATTTAGGTAATACAGATTTAAATCCTCAAACTTCCAATTATTATTCATTGGGTGGAGAATACAATTGGAAGGGGTTCAATGTGACGGTAACTGGTTATCTGAACGATGTTGACCACATGATTACTTTGGTTACCATTCCAAACAGCAAGGCGCCGGCCGAATACATTGCAAAATATGATCCGGTCAAGACTCGTCAATATCAGAACTTAGAATCAGCCAAAACAAAAGGTGTTGACGTCTCTATTCGTTACCGAATCAATCGCGACTGGATGGCTGGTTTAAGCTATAGTTATTTGGACACAGATGCTAAACAATACGATACGACCCATGATAAGTTAGTTGATGTTATCATCGATGGAACCGCCCATCATAAAGGCAGTTGGTTTGCCACATGGAACCATTCGTTCTCGACGAAATACCAGATGGGTGCTGGACTTTATGGACGAATGTCATCAAAGCGATACTATCAGATAAACGGTAATGGAAAAGGCTATCAGATTTGGAGAATCTCAACGAATCATGAACTTGCAAGCAAAAAGATGACCTACAGAATTGAAGCCGGTGTTGATAATATTCTCAATTACGTGGACCGCACTTATCATGGTTTGCATTTAGGGACGACTACTCCAGGTCGTACCGTCTATGCTACGTTGACCATCAAGTTTGCCCAAGGAAAGAAATTAAAATTCAAATCAAACAATAAGTATAATTCTAATTCAAGTGAAAATGAACAAGATTAAGTATTTGTTTTTAGGCCTATTGGCTATGTGTACGACTGTCACTTTTACATCATGTGGGGATGATGATAAGGATCCTGTCGTTCAGTACATCGAGAAAGAAGTGATTGTAGAAAAAGAAGTTGAGAAACCAGTACCAGTCTCCAACTGGGAGCGTTATCAGGAACTTGTTACTAAAGATGTAAAGTCAAAGAAGCAACATAACAAGGCTATCCTTCTAGTTGCTTTCGGTTCTACTTGGCAACAAGCATTCGATGCATTTGATACTACTATCGATGCATACAAAGCAGCATTTGCTGATTATGATGTATTCTTGTCATATTCTTCAGCAATCTGTATCAATCGTGCGGCAGCAGGTGAAAATGCAGCAGATGGTGCTGAGATTCGTAACTATTACGCTCCTCCTTTCTGGCTTAACGCTTTCGCTGCAGAAGGTGTTCGTTATAAGGAGATCGTTATTCAATCTTTGCAGGTTATCCCAGGTGAAGAGTATACCCGTGTAATCAATTATATCAAAGACTTTGCCAACAACTCAAACGGCGACTTGGATGACAAGTATCTGTCAGAAGTTGAGTTGAAACTTGGTGTACCTTTGTTGCAAGATGCAGAAGAGGACGTTCCAGCTGTTGCAAAAGAATTGAACGAATTGTATAAGGATAAAGCTGCTGAAGGCGTAGTTGCCTTTATGGGCCATGGTAATCCAGACTCTTATGATACTTATAAAGCAAACGTACGTTATACACAGTTGGAAGAGGCTCTTCAAGTTTATAGCAAGAACTACTATGTAGGTACAGTAGACATGATGGGTAACTTCAAGACTCACGTACTTGCTCGTATGCAGGCTAACGGTATTAAGAAAGGTAAGGTATATTGCCATCCTTTGATGTCAATCGACGGTGACCATGGTCACAACGACATGGCAGGTGATGATGATGCTTGGGATGACAAGGAAGGTTTCGAAGAAAACGAGGAAGGTGAAGTAGAGGATACTTCTTGGAAGATGTACTTCTTCCATATGGGTTACACTTGCAATGATGATACCATGATTGAAAAGGGTTTGCTCGAACTTCCGACTGTACGCCAGGTATGGATGAACCATACACAGGCCGCTATCGAAGGTGAACCTCTTGACTATTATCACTCAAAGAACCCAGAATAAAGATAGTCTTAATTATTTGTTTTTATAAAGGAGTCTCGGCATAGGCCGAGACGCCTTTTTATTGTTTTTAATTATGAAAAATTGTGGTCTGTTATTAGGCGCATTGTTATTATGCACACAGGTCTCTGCACAAATACACAAGTCGAATAATGACAGTGTAAAAACGAGTGAACGTGTATATACTATTAGTCCGATTGTCGTAACCGGATCAGGTCACCATCAGCGTTTAAAGGATACATCAACTCCGGTACATGTCTTATCGAAACAGGATATTCATGAACAGGGTATCACCAACTTCTCGGATGCTATCACGAAGATGATACCTCAGGTGGCTGTCTCTCCAAATTCGATGGGGTCATTTCTGCGTTTGAACGGATTAGGTAATAAGTATATCTTGATATTGGTCAATGGGCAGAAATTGGTAGGAGATATCTCCAACAACATTGATATAAATCGTATCAACATTTCTCGAATTCGTCGCATTGAGGTGTTGGATGGAGCGGCTTCTTCACTATATGGTTCCGATTCCATTGGTGGTGTCATCAACATCATCACCGATCAGCCAACCAGCGATATGATTTCAGTCATGACAGATACACATGTGTCGGGAAAAGTAAAGTTCACCCAATCGGTTAATGCTGACATTGTTCAAAAAAAGTTCGGTTCTTACACCTCTTATACTCATGATGAGGCTGACAGCTATCAAACTAACGACTTGGAATATATTAAAGGATCGACTACTGAAACGCAGAAAACACTTGCTCCTCTTTTTACAGGCTATCATTCTGATTTATTCGATCAGCGCTTCTCTTATACACCAACGGAGAAATTGGCCTTACATGGCGACTTGTCTGTTTCAAAACGATTGACCGACCGTCCGGAAACGAATGCTGATATTACAGGTGGTACCAGTTATGAGATGCGTCACAAATCATTGCGTTTTAATGCTGGCGGTATCTATAAGTTTAGCAGGCGAAATTCGCTGCAAGTTGATTTTACTTCAGATAATTATCGGTATGGAAAAGAATATGATGTGGAAACGAAGACCAATCAGATCGGTGATTATGTGCAGTCAAAGAAACAACAGCATTATGAGACTGAGGCAAAAGGAATCTTTGGATTTACTCCTCATAGTACCACAATTTTCGGAGGTTATTGGAGTAACGACTTCCTGAATTCCTCATCGGGTTCCGTTAACAATCATGTTTATAATCTGGCTGCTTACGCACAGCACGAAATGACCTTGGTGGATCGGTTGAAAGCAACCGTTGGCGCTCGTTATAACTACCATGAAACTTTTGGCAGCAAGGTAACACCGAAGGTGACCTTGATGTACTCGCCAGAATATTTCAACTTCCGAGCATCATATTCAACAGGTTTCAGAGCTCCAGGTATGGATGAACTCTATTACCACTATTTCAGTCTGAACAGAGGAACTCCTCAGATTATTTTCGGAAATAAGGACCTTCATCCTGAAACTAGTAATTATTTCTCGTTGAATGCTGAATACCAAACAAGCAACTTCTCCTTATCCGTTACTGGATTTTTAAATAAAATTGATGATATGGTGGTAAAGGAAGCTATGGGAGTGGACGATATGACCCGAGCATCCTTGCAGAAAGAATTCCCAGAGATGACTGCCGATCAAGCAAAGAAATTGGATCGGTACACACTCTATGTGAACAGTGATAAAGGTGAGGTGAAGGGAATTCAAATCAATCTATCAACACATTTTCTTGACGGATTCTTTTTCAATGCGAACTATGCATATACCTATGCTCGGACCAAGAGTGGGGATGTCTGGAGTCCGATGGAGCGATCGGTCAAGAATTCGTTAACGACAGCCTTGAACTATAATCGAAATTGGGGAAAATACACGCTGAATGTGAACTTGAATGGTCGTCTTCAAAGCAAAACTTATTATCCTACTTATGAGGATGCTCCAGGTTATGGCATTTGGAGCATCAATACAACACACTCGTTCAATGCTGCTAGGTTCCTTATGATTGAACCTTCCATAGGATTAGAGAATATCTTTGATAAAACAGATCATCGAATAGATACCTCTATTCGTCGGTATGCCCTCTATTCACCTGGAAGAATGCTGACATTTGGATTACGACTACGCTTTAATTAAGAAAGTTAAAAAGAAACACTATCTTTGCTAAGTAGAAAAAGAGAATTATGGGAAAGTCCAAAATAATTGTAGTAGGCATTGGCCCAGGTAGTCCAGAGGATATGACTCCTGCTGTTTTAGCATCTATCAAAGAATCCGATGTGATCGTTGGTTATAAATATTATTTCCAGTTTATAACATCTTATCTGAATCCAGGAACAGAGTGCGTTGATACGGGCATGAAAAAAGAGAAAGATCGTGCTCGTCAAGCTTTTGAACTGGCAGAAAAAGGTAAAACGGTAACCGTCATTAGCTCTGGCGATGCTGGCATTTACGGGATGACCCCTCTTATCTACGAAATGAAAAGAGAGCGGAAGAGTGATGTAGAGATTGTATCACATCCAGGAATCAGTGCTTTTCAGAAGGCAGCCTCCATTTTAGGAGCCCCGATAGGACATGACCTATGTATCATTTCTTTATCCGACTTAATGACTCCTTGGGAATACATTGAAAAACGTATTCGTGCAGCAGCAATAGGTGACTTTGTTACCGCTATTTACAACCCTAAAAGTCATGAACGGTATTGGCAATTATATCGCCTGAAAGAAATATTTCTTCAAGAACGCTCACCTGAGACTCCTATTGGATATGTGCGTCAGGCAGGACGACCTGATCAGGAAACAACCTTAACGACCTTAGAGAAATTGGATCCAGAAAAAGTGGATATGTTTACCGTAATAATTATCGGTAATTCACAGTCTTATGTTTGGAATGATGTGATGATTACTCCAAGAGGTTATTACAGGGAAGCGGAAGAAAATGAAAACAAGGTCGGACAGAATATTATGATCAAGAGTTTCCGAACGATTGAGAGTGAGCTTCGAAATAAGGATATTCCTTTAGATAGAAAATGGGCATTGTTGCATGCCATTCATACTACAGCGGATTTTACGATGGAAAAGATACTTTATACAGATCCTCAAGCTGTGGAGGTCCTATTTAATAAGATTATGGATGGTTCTCTTAATTATATTGTGACAGATGTCAATATGGTGGTAAGTGGAATTCGCAAAGGTGCACTAGCTCGTCTTGGTGTTGAGGCAAAATGCTATCTGGATGATCCAAGAGTTGCCTCCATAGCACAGGAAGAAAATGTCACTCGTACACAGGCGGGTATCCGTTTGGCTGTGGCAGAACACCCGAATGCTCTGTTTGTTTTTGGAAATGCTCCAACTGCTTTGATGGAACTTTGCAACCTTATTCGAAAAGGGAAGGCTAATCCAGCCGGTATTATAGCAGCTCCTGTTGGTTTTGTTCACGTCAAGGAATCGAAATTCATGGTTAAACCTTTTAAGGAAATCCCGAAAGTGATTGTTGAAGGTCGGAAGGGTGGCAGTAATTTGGCTGCAACTTTAGTCAATTCGATCCTGACATTTGATGATGCAAAAGCTTTGAAACCTGGAAGAGACTTGTAGTGATATGACAAATCGATTTATCGTAATAGGATTATCTGACACTTATTCCCCCTCTTTTACAGAAGAAGTGTTGAACATTATTAAGGGTGGTTCTTACTTCTCAGGAGGGAAGCGTCATCATGAAATCGTTGGTAGTCTTTTGCCTAATAATTCCATATGGGTGGACATTACCGTTCCTTTGGATAAGGTCTTTTTATCGTATCAGGATTTATTTAATAAAGGTGTAGAATCCATTATCGTTTTTGCTTCTGGAGATCCTTTATTCTATGGATTTGCCAATACGATAAAACGGATAATGCCTGATGCTCCAATCACTCTTTTCCCAACCTTCAATTCTTTGCAAATGTTGGCACATCGATTGGTGATTCCTTATCATGATATGCGTATTGTATCACTGACAGGTCGCCCATGGAAGGAGTTCGATCGAGCATTGATTGAGAAATCTAATAAAATTGGTGTTTTAACTGATAAGGAACATCATCCAGGTGCTATCGCTCAACGGATGTTAGATTACGGATATACTGATTACTCCATATATATTGGGGAGCATCTAGGTAATCTTGAGAAAGAGCGAATAAAACAATCAACTTTGGCAGAGGCAGTAAATAATACATTTGATTATCCAAACTGTGTTCTCCTAGTAGCAACCAGTGAGTGTCAGGGACATAGAAGGATAGGAATTCCTGATCAAGAGTTTCTCTTGTTGGATGGAAGGGAGAAGATGATAACCAAGATGCCTATTCGTCTGTTGACTTTACAAGCATTAGAACTTTATCATCATACGAATTTTTGGGATGTCGGTTTTTGTACCGGATCTATATCTATCGAGGCTCGCCTACTCTATCCGCATTTGAACATTTTTTCCTTTGAAAAGAGAGAAGAAGGAGCACAACTGATGGAAGGAAACAGCCGAAAGCACGGAGCCATGGACATCAATACTTTTATTGGCGATTTTCTGGAGACAGATACTTCTATTTTACCTGCTCCTGATGCAGTTTTCATCGGAGGTCATGGTGGAAAACTAAAAGAGATGATGAATAAAATTGTTTCGCAATTAGAGCCTAACGGATGCATCGTTATGAACTCAGTGACTCCGCAAAGTCATCAGATGTTCTTGGAAGCAGCAAAAGAGTTGAATCTGAAAGTTGAGCCTTCGTTGCATATTGCGTTAAACGAATATAATCCTATTGATATTTTGAAAGCTGTAAAAAGATGAAGACGGCCATTTTATTAATCTCAAATGCAGGCTTATCAACAGCCAAAGCAATAAAAAAGGAGTTTGGGTACGATATTTTTTCTCTTCATGAAGTGGAAAGCAGCATCCATATAGATAGTTTGGACTCTTTTCTTCAAAAGTCGTTTCGTTCGTACGAAGCTTTAATCTTCATTGGTGCAATGGGTATTTGTGTGAGGAGTATCACTCCTTATTTAGAAAGCAAGTACACAGATCCAGCAGTGTTGTGTGTTGACACAATGGGAAAAACTGTTATTTCTGTTTTGTCTGGGCATATTGGTGGTGCCAATGAGTTGGCTAAAAAGGTAGCAAGTGCAATTGGAGCATTTCCTGTGATCACAACTCAAAGTGATTGCAGAGGGATGTGGTCGTTGGATACAATGGCAAGGCAATTTGACTGGTCTGTAAGACCTCAAAAGATGAACGAGCAGATAACTTTGTTTACTTCTGAAAGGCCGACGGCTCTTTTATTATCTGTCAGGGACAAGGGAACAGATTGGATGGAACAAAATATTCCTTCTCATGTAAAAGTCTTCTATCATGAAGAAGAAATCTGTCAAAATGATTTTGATTTATTAATAGTTGTCTCTCCGATCCTACCTCAGCATATTCAAATTCCATATGTATGGTTTATTCCAAAATGTGTTTCTATGGGGGTTGGGTTGGCTCACCACGCTCAACCCGTTGAGCAAATTCAGCAGGAAATATATCAAGCATTATCGTCTAATCGGATAGCTCCTGAAGCAATTGTTGGATTAGCAACTATTAATGAAAAGAAGGATGAACCATTCATAAAAGAAATGCTTCAATACTCTACTTGTTTCTTTACATCAGAGGAGTTAAACTCAGTGGATGTTCCAAACCCGAGCAAGACTGTTGAAAAATATATGAAAACGTCCAGTGTTTGTGAAGCATCTGCCTTGCTTGCCTCTAGGAATGATGAACTTTTGTTACCCAAAACAAAAGGATCAAATTGGACGATTGCTGTCGCGTTAGATAAATCGTTTAAGCGAGGAGGTCATATAGAGATTGTTGGTGCAGGACCAGGAGATCCGGATCTGATATCTGTTAGAGGTAGGAAGTTCTTAGAAAAGGCTGATCTAATACTATATGCCGGAAGTCTTGTTCCACGAGAACTGACAACATGTGCCAAAGAAGGAGCAACTGTTAGGAGTTCAGCTGGATTGGCTTTAGAGGAACAGATTACTTTGATGAAGGAGTTCTATGATCAAGGGAAGTTGGTTGTACGTCTCCACACAGGTGATCCATGTTTATATGGTGCAATTCAAGAACAAATGAATTTCTTTGATAAATACCATATGAGTTATCACATCACTCCTGGTATTTCAGCTTTTCAAGCGGCAGCAGCAGAACTTCGTTCACAGTTTACTATTCCGCAAAAAGTGCAGACCATTATTTTGACACGGGGTGAGGGACGAACCCCTATGCCCGAAAGAGAAAAACTGCATCTGTTGGCGCGTTCACATAGTACGATGTGTATCTATTTGAGTGCTGACATTGTAGAAAAGGTACAGGAAGAGCTCTTGATGGAATATCCAGAAACAACTCCGGTGGCTGCTTGCTACCGTCTCACATGGAAAGAACAACGAATATACCGTGGACAACTTAAGGATTTGACTCGTCTATTACGTGATAATAATTTGACACTGGATACGTTGATTGTTGTCGGTGATGCGATTGATAATCGTAAAGGATTGTCGGAATTATACTCTAAACATTTTACCCATTTGTTCAGAAAGGCTTCAGAATGATACTTGTTTTTGGAGGAACAACAGAGGGTAGAAAGGCTGTCAAGGCCTTGGAAGAGGCAGGCTCCTTGTATTACTATTCCACAAAAGGGACAGAGCAGGAAGTCGTATTACACCATGGTATTCGTGTAACGGGCGCGATGGATGAGATGAAGATGATCACTTTTTGTCAATCCCACGACATTCAGCTTATCATTGATGCTGCACATCCTTTTGCTGAAGAACTCCATGAGACGATTGCCAAGGTTGCCCCATTCCTTCAAATACCTGCAATACGTTTTGAACGATTATTCTATCCCCATGATGATTCTTCAATAACATGGTGTACAGATTTGGATGATGCGATTTCTCGTATAAAAGTTAAAAGATTGTTTGCTACCACAGGCGTAAAGAGTATTGCAAAACTTAAAGTTTTGGAACAAAAGGGTGTGGAGGTGTTTTATCGTATTCTGGAAAGAAAAGAATCCCTTGATATGGCAGATATTCAAAACATTGATTCCAGCAAACTTTGTTTTTATCATCAAGATGAAGATGAACATGAAATCTTCAGTACGATATCACCGGATGCCATTTTATTAAAAGAAAGTGGCGTCAGTGGTGGCTTTGCAAAAAAGATAAAAGCAGCTAAAGATTTAGGGATTAGAATTTATGCCATCCAACGTCCTAAGACATCTGCTGTTTTTCAATGCGTGAATGGAGAATATGGTCTAAGAAGATTGGTCGAAAAGTTACTTCCTGCTTTTTATCCTTTACATAGCGGATTGACAACAGGAACTTGTGCAACGGCTGCTGCTATTGCTGCTACCTTCCAGTATTTAAAAAAAGAACAACCGGATGAGGTGTTTGTCATGCTACCTAATGGAGAAAGCATACCTGTTCAGGTCGGTTATGGATCAGATTATGCTTTTGTCTTGAAAGATAGCGGTGATGATCCCGACGTAACAAATGGATTACAGATTTGTGCCAAAGTTGGAATTAATGAAACAGAGGGCATTGTCATAAAAGGTGGTAAAGGTATTGGAACCATCACGTTGCCTGGATTCGACTATCCACCGGGAGAACCTGCCATCAATAAGGTGCCGAGAGCAATGATCCAACAAAACTTGTCTGCTTTTGGTAAGAACTTGGAGGTAACTATCTTTGTCCCTGGGGGTGAAGAAATAGCAGGACGCACCTTTAATCCTCGGTTGGGAATAGTTGGTGGTATATCGATTGTAGGAGTTTCAGGCATTATTATGCCTTTTTCTGAAGAAGGATTCATCAATTCTATACGAAAGTGTATGGAAGTGGCAAAGGCATCAGATTGTGATACTGTTGTAATTAACTCTGGAGCAAAAAGTGAATCCTATATCCGGAATCATTTTCCTGATTTGCCACCTCAGGTCTTTGTGGAATACGGCAATTATATTGGTGAGACAATTAAACTTGCTCATGAGGTGGGAATCCATACGGTTTACTTGGGAATAATGTTAGGCAAAGCTGTCAAGTTGGCTGAAGGACATATGGATACTCATAGTAAGAAAGTTGTTATGAACAAAGCATTCATTGCTGATATGGCTCGTGAAGCCAGATGTCCGGAGAGTGTTATCGAACGAATTAGTCAAATCACGTTGGCAAGAGAACTATGGAAAATCATTCCTTCCGATAAAATTAATACGTTTAGTCGGGTAGTCATCAGTCATTGTTATAAGCATTGTGCTTCTTTATTACCTAATGGCCGACTTATTATCTTATTGATCGATGAAAACGGAAGGATTTATTCTGATGATTAAGAGTTATCAATCGTAATTCTTAATGTTTTTTTATCAAAAGTGATTCCTTTTCGCTCAACATAGTCGCCGAGAACTCCATTATCGGCTAATTGTCTTGGACTTCCAATACTTATTCCTTTTTCTTTGTTCATCATCCATAGCATATCTGCAATCTGCAAGGCAAGTTCTAAGTCGTGTGTTGAAAGGAAGATGGTCTTATCTGCTTCACGACTTAAACGTTTAAGCAGTTGCATCATCTCTACTTTGCTTGGGAAATCTAAGAAAGCAGTTGGCTCATCGAGAAAGATAACGGGTGTTTCTTGGGCAAGGGCCTTTGCAATCATTACTTTCTGGCGTTCACCGTCACTTAACGTCTGAATCATACGACTTGAAAGTTTTGAAATGCCTACCATATTGATGGACTTGTCAACAATCTCATAGTCTTTAGTATTCAGAGTGCCCCAAAAACCGGTATATGGACTTCTTCCAAGTCCAACAAGTTCCCTTACTGACATATTTTGTACATCTACTTTTCCTGTCAAAACCACTCCAATGGTCTTGGACAGTTGATGAGCAGAGTAATCATCAATCTCTTTGTTTTGGATATAAATTTTGCCGTCCAGTTTTGGTTGAAAGGCAGAAAGTGTTCTTAACAAGGTGGACTTTCCTACTCCGTTGGCACCAAGCAAGCAGGTAAGTTGAGCGCTGTGTATGGTAGCATTAATATGAGATGCAACAACTTTTACATCTGAGTTTTTTGCATTGTAACCAATGCTTAGGTCTTCTATTCTGATCGTCTCTTTATTCATGGACATCATCCTTTCTTTTTCTAAATAATACAGCAGCTATGATTGGAGCACCGATTAATGCAGTCACAGAATTGACAGGCAATGCACCTTCGAAGCCAGGCATGCGGGCAACGATATTGCAAAATAAAGCCAAGGCAGCACCAGTCAACATGCATGCGGGCATCAATATCCGATGGTCGGATGTCTGGAAAATACTTCTACAAAGATGAGGAACAGCCAATCCAATAAACATAATTGGTCCACAATAGGCTGTGACAATTGCTACTAATACACCAGAGCAGGTTATGACCTGAGTTCTGGCCTTCTTAATATTTAATCCAAGGTTTCGGGCATAGCCGTCTCCCAAGAGAAGTAGATTCATGGTCTTGACTAATAACATGGATAACGGGAGGAGCACAAGCATAATTCCAACAAACAATACCATTTGATTGCCAGATACCCTGGAGAAACTTCCTAATCCCCAAACGACGTACGCTTTAATATCTTCTTCTGCACTGAAAAATTTTAAAACTCCGATGATAGCTGTGGCTAAATAGCCGATCATTACACCGATAACCAACAACGTGACATTTCCCCTAACTTTCTGTGACACATACACGATAAGTGACATGATAGCTAATGAACCAATGATTGCAGCGATGGACATGGCTGCATCTCCAATGTATCCAAGACGACTCAGTGCTACACCTCCAAGGGATCCGGAAAGAAGAACGACAAAAGCCACACCTAAGCTGGCACCACTGCTAATACCAAGGACAGAAGGACCAGCAAGTGGATTTCTAAAAACAGTTTGCATCTGTAAACCACTGACAGCAAGTCCGGCTCCTCCAACTAAAGCGGTCAATGTTTGTGGCAAACGTGATTTGATGATAATATTATTCCAAACCTCTGAGTCGCTTCCCTTACCTATTAGGATGTTCCAGATATCTTTGACAGGTATATCTACAGACCCAAGGATGAGGTTGATGATAAACATCACCGCAATGATGACGATTAAAACCAACATGAGAGGAATATATCTTTTCATCATTTCAAAAGTTTATAAAAAGAAGGTTGATAATCCTCAGGCAAAAGCTCAGGATGGAAGATATAAACGAAGTCCTTTAATACGACATCTGGTTCCATCGGAGACCGTTCATAATACGGACTCTGTTTCATATTGCAATAGATAATCTGCTTTTCTTTAAATGCTTTGAAATCGGCATTTCTTGGTTCGCTGGCTTTTAAAGCGTCATAAGTGAAGTCCCCAGGAAAGCTATTCAAGATTCTCCAATAATCGGCTTTCGCAGCAAGATTATACATCTTCTCGAAATCAATATTTACACCACCACTGCTCGGATCATCCTTAAGCACATAATCGGCACCAGCATCTGCAAACATTTGTGCAAGGAAGCTCTTCCCTCCTACTGCGTACCAGTTTCCGCCGTGCATCTCACCACTGAAAACCACAGGACGCTCTTCCTGTTGTGAAGCAAGGGCCTTTAAATCTAAATATCGTTTGGAAATGTTTTCGAAAAGTTGATTTGCTTCTTTCTCCTTTCCTAAAAACATGGCAATGAATTTTACCCATTCTGCTTGGGCTAAAGGCTCTAATTCCTTATATCCAAGATGTGGAACAAGAGTAATTCCTGTCTCCTTGATAACCTCATATCCTCCTCGTTTAAAAGGAGAAATGAAGATGACATCTGGATTGGCCGCCATAATAATCTCTGCATCGAAGTTTCCTTCTTGTCCTATCTTTACGATTTTTCCCTCTTTCACACGTGAAAGAAGTTCTTTATTGTAAAGGTTCTTTGTGCTAGTGATTCCAGAGATATAATCATACGCAT
>CAMVLL010000078.1 GCA_947168315.1 uncultured Bacteroidota bacterium
GATCTTTTGCCGGATAAGTTGCATCCATCGGCATTAGGAGCTGGAAGTATGGCTCTTAAATTGTATCAGCATATTAAAATGGATGGCAACGATTTAGCTGGCCAAACACTGGGTATTCCCTTCCTGAAAGATGCAAAACCATTCAATTTCCATGGATACCAGGGCTATGAATTTATGAATGATGGAGTGACTTGTAAGATTGTTGTTCCAAAGGTTGAGGCAAAAGGAAAGCCTTGGATCTGGCGTGCTCGTTTCTGGGGACATGAACCACAGACCGAGATTGATTTGCTGGAAAGAGGCTTTTATGTAGCTTATTGTGATGTTGCCGATCTGTATGGCTCAGATAAGGCAGTGAAGCGTTGGGATGCTTTCTATAAGCTGATGACAAAGGCTGGTTTCAGTAAGAAAGTAGCGTTAGAGGGTATGAGCCGTGGTGGCTTGATCGTTTATAACTGGGCAGCTAAGAACCCCAAGAAGGTGGCATGTATCTATGCGGATGCTCCTGTGATGACTTTGCAAAGTTGGCCGTTGGGTATGGCTTCTAATCCTGGATATCGTAAGGACGTGGAAAAGATGATGCAAGAATATGGCTTCAAGTCGGAAGCTGAGGCTCGCCAATGGAATAAGAATCCGATGGACCATGCTGGTATCTTGGCGAAAGCTGGTATCCCTATTCTTCATGTAGTAGGTGATGTGGATGAAACGGTTCCTTATCGGGATAATACAGAAATTTTTGAGGCAAAGATGCAACGTCTAGGTGCTCCGATTCAGGTTATCCACAAACCGGCTGTTGCTCATCACCCTCATTCGTTGAACAATCCACAACCGATTGTCGATTTTATTTTGAAGGCTATGAAACAATAGGGGTTTAAAATTAAAAGGAAAGGGATATGTTTTATCGGCATATCTCTTTTTTTATCGAATATTCTTTAAAGCTAATACTATTTGCTAGGATTCAAATTCACAACTACATATTCTGAGCAGGTTCCAATCCGGAATTTACCACCCCAGATACCAATACCGGAACTGACATAATATTGTGTCTTCCCTTTTTGATATGGTCCATATGCGTCTTCGTAAACAGATTCGGTAATCCAAGATATTGGCCATACTTGCCCATGATGGGTATGTCCGCTGAACTGAAAGTCTACTCCATTCTGTTCGGCCAGCTCCAGATGATAGGGCTGGTGATCTAAAAGAATAGTATACTTCGACTTATCCACATCATTCATCAGCATATCAACTCCTTTTCGGCGATGATTTGTGCGATCATCGCGACCAACAATATTAAGGGCATCATTCCAAACGATCACGGAGTCTCGAAGCAAATGAATGCCGGCATCCTGCATGAACTTTTGGGCATGTGGTTCGCCACTGTAGTATTCGTGGTTGCCCAAGCAGGCATAGACAGGAGCATTCAGTCGCCTGAACTCTTCTGCCATATTTGTCGCTAGCAAAGGACGGGCACTATTGTCGATGATATCTCCTGCAATGAGGATAATATCCGCGTTTTCTGCATTGACTTTATCAATCCATCTAACTAGCTCAGCCTTACGGTTATGATATCCTAGGTGTAGATCGCTCATCATCACCATCTTGATGCTTTGATTTAAAGGTTTCTCAGTGACCAGATTGATTTCTTTTCGGATTTTATGACGATAATGGATATTGCCGTATACAAAGATACCGACCATAAATGCAAAGATACCTAAGCTGGTTACTTTATTATGTAAAAGGAATGAAGAAGGAATCAAATGAACAAGTCGGGCTATATCTAAAACGAAAAACAACATAAACAGATACAGCAGGATGATGAGCCATGAAGTACCAATCTCGTACAGAACTGTTGAAAGAGGAATAGGCATCTTCTCCTTATATGTGGAAAAGTTGATGAAAAGACATGCAAAAGCAAATAGCATCAACAATATAATAATGATTTTGTATGGTAGACCACTTGGCAGTAAATGCCAAGTCCGCCACATCACATATATTTGACCTAATAACGGGAAGAGGGTGAAGATGAAAAATGCAAATCTCATACGTGTATTTGTTACGATTTGAGTGCAAAAATACACACAATAATGAAAAAAACATTTGTTGTTAAGATTATTAGATGAGATTTAAAGCTTTTTAGAGGGAGAAAAACCATTTAATTTCGTATTTTCGCATCTGTATTGATTAAAAGTGATATGAAAAAGATAAAGAATCCATGGGTTCATAAGGACGGCTATTTCTGTTTTGGCTGTGCACCTAACAATCCCATTGGGGTGAAGATGGAGTTTTATGAAGATGGGGATGATATTGTCAGTATTTGGTCGCCATCGAAATACTATCAAGGTTGGGTTAATACCTTGCATGGCGGAATAGCTAGTACGTTGCTGGATGAGGTCTGCGGATGGGTTGTTTCCCGAAAGCTGCAAACAACCGGTGTAACCAGCAAACTGGAAGTACATTTCCATAAACCGATTATGACCACAGAATCACAGATTATGGTTCGTGCTCATTTGGTGGAGATGAAACGGAATATTGCTTTCATCGAGGCTCAGATTACGAATGAACGAAATGAGGTTTGTACCACTGCTAAAGCGGTGTACTTTACTTTCGGTCATGACAAGGCGGTCGAGATGGGATACTGTGGATGTGAATTGGAAGAAGAATAACAATAACAAAATATAAAAACGTAGAGAATGAGGTATTTTACAAATGTAAAAGACATAGGTGACTTAAAAGTCGCTTTGTCCGAGGCTTTTGAGATTAAAAAAGAGAGATATAAATTTGAACATCTTGGCAAGCATAAGACTTGCTTGCTTATCTTCTTTAATAACAGTTTGCGTACTCGTCTGAGTACACAAAAAGCGGCTCGCAACCTGGGTATGGATGTGATTGTTTTGGATGTTAACCAAGGCGCATGGAAGTTGGAAACGGAGCGTGGTGTTATCATGGATGGTGATAAAAGCGAACATTTATTGGAAGCCATCCCTGTGATGGGCTGTTACGCTGATATTATCGGTGTACGTTCTTTTGCTCGTTTTGAGAATAGAGAGGATGATTACACTGAGAAAATCCTGAATCAATTCATCAAATATTCAGGACGACCTGTATTTTCTATGGAAGCAGCTACTGGTCACCCATTGCAGGCCTTTGCCGACCTGATAACGATTGAGGAATATAAGAAGAAAGAACGTCCTAAAGTTGTATTGACATGGGCTCCTCATCCTCGGGCTTTGCCTCAAGCTGTCCCTAATTCTTTTGCTGATTGGATGAACGCAGCTGATGTGGACTTCGTTATCACTCATCCTCATGGATATGAGCTTGATCCTCAGTTCGTTCGAGGCGCAAAGGTAGAGTACGACCAACTAAAAGCTTTCGAAGGAGCAGACTTTATCTATGCGAAGAATTGGGCTTGTCCGGGCGTAATCAATCCTTCTGATTACGGAAAGGTCTTATGTAAGGATATGAGCTGGACCGTTGACCAAGCCCATATGGATGTGACTGACAACGCATACTTCATGCACTGCCTGCCGGTTCGTCGGAATATGATTGTTTCAGATGATGTTATTGAGGCTCCTACTTCGTTGGTAATTCCTGAGGCTGCTAACCGCGAAATCTCAGCGACTGTCGTTTTGAAGCGTTTGTTGGAAGGCTTGAATCAATAGTCGAGAGTTTCTCGGATAGGGAAAGGGAATGTCCGCTTGATAAATCCGTTCTTATAAGTGTTCAAAGTGAACGAAACTGAGTCAGTCCGAGAGAATGTTTGATGGTAAGGATATAATGGGACAGATAAATAGATTGTCCGATTATATCCTTCAATGTCATTATTACGTTGATGCAAGAGACTAATGTGTAAAGTTTTGCGCCCATTAGAGGTCGTAATGCTATCTTCTATAAACCGATAAATGTGCTGAATGTCTTTCACCTTGGATATGACATAGACATTGAGATAGTTCCCAGAGGTCCAGATGCTTTGTAATTCGACCGGATCGGTTGCAATCTGTTTGACTTTCTCTCTTTTTATCGGATAAGAAGAGTTCGTAAGGCGGATAGTCTTTATCTCAACGAGGCTCTTATTCTCTTCGTCCAATTGTACATAACTGGCAAGTACACGATAAGTGCTGTCCTTGATAAGGCCGTCATATTTGTCCTTATTCTGAATTTCGTAGCATGTACCATTGTCAACGACGAGCGATTGGATATTTCCATCTTTCCCCGTCTTCATCTCAGCCAGCTCAGTTATCATATTAGGGTAGACAAAATCATTGTCATCACTGCATGCACAAAATGCAAGTAGGATGGAGCTAATAGTTATGATATGTCTGAAGTACCCTTTATTCATGATGACTCTTTAATCCTGTGTGGAAAGATAGTTAATCAGCGGATTGGCGTACATCTTTAATAATTGATTCAGCAGGAAGGTCTCATCCTTGCCCGGAAGTTCAATCTTGTTTAATTGCTGATGTATATAGTTGGTGAACCTCTCCTTGTCTTCTGCTGTATAATGATCAGTATACTTTTCTTGTCCTTCCAGCCAGTCCAGTGCCACATAGTTATTAGGGAAGATTCGGTAATTACTGAAGATACATTGATCCATCAGGTTGGTTAAAGCAGGGAAGAAATCTGTTTTCTTAGGATAGAGCTCTGCAAGACGGTCGATTTCATCATTGATGCAAGGAGCTGCTTGGAAGTGGATCTTCCCCTTAAATCCTAAGATACCGGTCTTCATGCTATTCACATCTTCTCCTTCTGCTTTATGGAAATCGGCTTGGTCTCTACGTTGTTGCAATTCCCTTGCTTTCAGATAGTCGCATGGATCATACTCGTATGAGAGAGCAAGCGGAACAATGTTCAGTTCTTTCAAACGGTCGATATACGTGCCTTCTCCGCCAATGGTCAACATCTTCAAAATACTCTCTTGAGTACGGTCGTTCGAATCCTTTGCCCGCCCCTGTCGTTGTGCAATCCATACGTTCTCGTGTTTTGTCGTCACAGCAAAGTGTATGTAACGTGACATGGTAGTCAGCACTTCCAGTTGTTGTCGTCCCGTCAAGCCTCTCTTCACAATGAATGCTTTTACGATGCGGACTAATCTCTTGATCCAAGGGAAAGCTAACAAGTTGTTACCGATAGCAATCTCTGTGGTATTGTCCCATCCTGCATCAATAATAGAGATTGATAGCAGGGCGGGATCCATGACGATATCTCGATGATTAGAGATGAACGTATAGTTCTTACTCTTGTCAGGAACCTTTGAGAAGTCCTGTGTCATACCCGTCGAGTTTTTCGCCAAGAGTTGCTTGATAAAATCATAGAAGAATGTCTTCTCAAATTCCAGATTGGTCTTGCATTGACGCATCTTTGCCGCAATCATCTCGAACGGATAAGGCAGAATGGAGGTGGCAACCTGTTGAAAGGCGGGATCTGCGATCAGTTCTTCATATACTTGAGGTAGTTCCTCAGGGGTATAAGGGCGGATGTCTTGAAATTCAGCTGGTATGTTCATCGGATAATCAATTAAATTTGTCTTCAATGATATCTGTTAGTACATCTTTAATGTCTAAGTTAGCAGCACGAACCTGTTGTGGAATGAAGCTCGTTGCTGTCATTCCTGGTGTCGTGTTAATCTCGAGAAGTTGGATGACTTCATCTTCGGTAATGATATAGTCGATGCGGATGATACCATAACATCCAAGGATATCATAGATGGTTGATGTCAACTGTTGGATTCTCTGTGTCAGGCTTTCACTAATACGTGCAGGAGTAATTTCTTCTACTTGACCATTGTATTTGGCATCATAATCAAAGAACTCGTTAGAGGTAACTACCTCAGTGACTGGGAAGACTACCGAATTCTTCTTAGTCTTGTAACAACCGCAAGTGACCTCTGTACCTTTCATAAATGCCTCGATCATCACCTCATCGCTTTCATTGGCTGCCTTCAAGATGGCCGGCTGGATCTGATCTTTTGTCTTAACCTTTGTCACACCAAAGCTTGAGCCACCAGCATTCGGTTTGATAAAACAAGGTAATCCGATACGTTCAATAACATCTTCATCAGAGATGTGCTGATTCTTTCTCAACAAGATAGATTCTGCTACCTTCACACCAAATCGTTTTAGATACTGGTTGCATGAGAATTTGTTAAAGGTGATGGCAGATACGAGGACATTACAACTAGAGAAAGGTATTCCAATCATCTCCAGATAGCCCTGTAATAAACCGTTCTCGCCTGGTGTGCCATGGATAGTGATATAGGCAAAGTCAAATGTTTTCTTTTTGCCATCTTCGATAAAACTAAAATCATTTTTATCGATAGGAGCAACGGATCCGTTAGGGAGATGAACTTCCCAACGTCTGCCTTCCATCTCAACGATATATAGTTGATAACGCTCTTTATCCATAAAAGAGTATAATCCTTGTGCACTGCGCAGTGATACTGGGAGCTCGCTGGAGTCTCCGCCGGCAATGATTGCAATAGTACGTCTCATAATTCTCGATTACTAATATAGTTTCTCCATTTGGCTATCAAGTCGGTCATATCCTGTGGAAGGGGAGAGGTAAAGAACATCTCTTCTCCTGTCTTCGGATGCACGAAGCCTAATGTCATGGCATGCAGGGCTTGACGTGGACAAACGGCGAAGCAGTTTTCAACAAATTGTTTATATTTACTAAAGTGAGTTCCTTTTAATATTTCGTGTCCACCATATCGTTCATCATTGAAGAGAACATGACCGATATGTTTCATATGTACACGTATTTGATGGGTACGACCTGTCTCAAGGATACATTCTACCAAGGTGACATAGCCGATACGCTCCAACACATGGTAGTGCGTTACGGCATATTTACCTTGTTCTGGGTCGTCTAGGACGGTCATTTGCATTCTATCCTTAGGATTTCGCCCGATATTCCCAATGATGGTTCCTTCATCTTGATCGATAATACCCCAGACGAGAGCGACATATTTCCGCTTAGTCGTTTTATTAAAGAACTGTAATCCCAAATGGGTCTTGGCTTCTGGAGTCTTGGCTACGACCAATAAGCCTGAGGTGTCTTTGTCGATGCGATGTACGAGGCCGACACTTGGATCATTGGGATCGTATGTAGGGTTGTCCCTCAGATGCCAGGCAATAGCGTTCACCATCGTTCCGGTATAGTTCCCACATCCCGGATGAACGACCAATCCGGCAGGTTTATTGATAACCATCAGTTGATCATCTTCGTAAACAATGTCCAGTGGAATATCTTCAGGAATGATATCATGATCGTATTTAGGACGATCCATCATAATGGTGAGTATATCACCACCTTTTACCTTGTAGCTACTTTTGACTGGCTTTTCATTGGCCCTGACAAAACCTGCGTCAGCGGCGAGCTGAATACGGTTTCGAGAGATATTGGCGAAGCGTTCGGATAAATATTTGTCGACGCGCATCGGACTTTGTCCTTTGTCGACTACTACCCGAAAGTGTTCATATAACTCATTAGATTCTTCAATAGACTCGATGTCGTCTAATGAATCTTCCAATATGTCATATTCCTCTTCTTTCATATCAGATGGATTAGAACCATGAGTCATCTACAACAGGATCATTCTGAGTAGGGACTTTCTTGACATTTACGATGGAGTCTCCTTCCGTCGTGCTAGAGCCGTTTCCTACCTGTAAGGTAAGAGTTGATTCACTAGGAATCCTTTCTCCAGCAGATATGTTGCGGTTCTTAAATTTCAGACCATATACCCAGTCGCGCTCTCCAGCTATCATCTCAGGTGCAGTTAGCTTGAATCCTAATGCTTTGAGCTTTGCCTCTGCCTGACGGTAGGAACTGTTATCGACAATGTCGGGTATGGTAATCATCGGTTCTTTATCAGTATTAATGGTTAGATAGACGATACGACCTCGTTTCACCTTCATACCTCCTTCTGGATTCTGATCCAAAATCGTATTTGGCTTGATACCTTTGACAAAACTGGAGTCAATGACTACTACTTTCAACTTTTGTTTGGTAATACTGAACTCTGCCTCATTGTAAAGTTTACCTTTTACATCTGGTACGACTACAGCTTCACCGTGCCTTGTGTAGAAATCCAACCAATATAAAGTAGCAAGGATAAGAAAGATGACGGTAAGTATCATTGCACCGATATTTACCCAGAAAAATCGATTATTTTTGAAAGAGAAAAAGTCTTTAAACGATACCATAATAATGCATATATTTGGGGTCAAAGATACAAACTTTTCTTATCTTCTCCTATCTTTCTCCAGAATATCCAACCAAAAACTCGATTATCAAGCAAAAAAAAGTAAAATTCCTTTCCTCCCCATTTTCTTTGTATTAACTTTACACTAACGAAAACATAAACCTTATGAGATATCTGTATACTTTTTTATGTGCCTTATTCTTTCCAATTCTCCTAGCTGAGGCAAATGATAAGCCGAGAATCATTCCGCAACCATCTTATGTCTCTGTGGCAGGGGAGGGTTTCTTCATGTTCACGGATAAAACTGTTTTTGCTGTGGAAAATGAAGCTCAGGCTAATTTAACCCAACCTTTTTTGGAATTGTTTACACACGCTGCCGGATATACTCCTAAGCTGAAAGTGGATAGTAAGCGAGGAGATGTTGTTTTTCGGTCGGATGCTTCTCTATCAAAGGAGTCGTATCGTTTGGAGGTCTTCTCCAAGAGGATGACAATCAGCGCATCTGATAATCGAGGGTTCTTCTATGCTTTACAAACGGTTCGGCAATTATTAGCTCCTTCTCTTGAGAGCCCTCAAAAAGTGGAGGTGGGTTGGACGATACCTGCAATGACTATAACGGATAATCCTCGTTTCTCCTATCGGGGTTTGATGATAGATGTCGCTCGCTATTTTTTACCAAAGGAGAACCTTCTTCGGGTAATTGATTGTATGGCGATGTTGAAATTGAACAAACTTCATCTTCATTTGACGGATGATAACGGTTGGCGAATAGAGATAAAGAAATATCCTTTATTGACAGAGGTCGGTTCTCGGAGAGTGGAACGGAAGGATATTCCGTTCCCTGCTCGAAAGAATGCACGACAAGGTGAGCCTACGGTAGAGAAAGGGTTTTATACGCAGGATGATATTCGCGAGATTGTTGCTTATGCTTCTCAGCGACAGATAGATGTGATTCCAGAAATCGAAATGCCTGCTCATTCGAATGCCGCTTTAGCTGCTTACCCTTTGCTGGCTTGTCCTTCAGTTGATAAGTTTATCGGAGTGTTACCGGGCTTGGGTGGCAATCATGCGGATATTGTTTACTGCGCGGGTAATGATGAGGTCTTTACTTTTCTTCAGCATGTACTGGATGAAGTGATGGATCTTTTCCCTTCACATTATATTCATCTGGGTGGAGACGAGGTAAATACTTCCAATTGGGAACAATGTCCGTTGTGTCGTTGTCGGATGAAACAAGAGAATATTCAGAATGTAGCCGATTTGCAAGGCTACTTCATGAACAGGATAAATACTTATGTAAAGAGCAAAGGCAGAGAGATGATGGGATGGGATGAATTGACTCGTTCTAAACTGCCGGAAGGCTCAGTCATCTTTGGATGGCGAGGAAAAGGGTTGGCAGGACTGGATGCTGCTCGCCAAGGACACTCTTTCGTTATGACTCCTGCACAAGTCTTATACCTCATTCGCTATCAGGGACCTCAATGGTTCGAACCTTTGACTTATTTTGGGAATAATACGCTGAAAGATGTT
Organism: uncultured Bacteroidota bacterium; assembly: GCA_947168315.1. Lineage (GTDB taxonomy): Bacteria > Bacteroidota > Bacteroidia > Bacteroidales > Bacteroidaceae > Phocaeicola. Next base: position 9,725 of record CAMVLL010000078.1, read on the forward strand.
TATGATTATGAACCGACAGACAAGAATTGGTCATCAAAGGATAAAAAACTATTATTGGGTATTCAGGGCTCTTTGTGGACGGAATTCTGCTCTTCTCCAAAGGATGTGGAATACTTGCTCTTCCCAAGGTTAGCTGCCTTGGCTGAGTCGGCATGGTGTACGACAACGAATAAAGACTGGAAATTGTTCTTGGAAGCGTTGGATTCTTTTAATGAGCGGATGGTGCTCAAAGATATACAGGTCGCTCAGTCTATGTATAATATCCAGCATCAGGTCATGCCCGCAAACGAAGGTCTGGAAGTCGCTTTGGAATGTATTCGTCCAGATATGGAAATCAGATATACGTTGGATGGCAGTACGCCAACCGTTTCATCGGATCGTTATGATCGTAAGATTTCTATCAAAAAGGATGTACAAGTAAAGGCTTCTACCTTTAAGAATGAAAAAATGATGGGAAAGGTACTGACAATACCTATTCAGTTTAATAAGGTAACAGCTAAACGTTTGCTTCGTGGTAAGGACAATGAGCGTCTTTTAATGAATGGAGTAAGAGGAAGTCTGAAGTATACGGATGGTGAATGGGTAGGATGGGAACGTAATGATTCTATCAACATTACGTTCGATCTTCGTCAACGGATCTCGATATCCAGTGTTCAGTTGGGGTGTATGAATAACTTTGGAATGGCTGTTCATAAACCACGAACCATTGAGGTGTGGCTGTCGGATGACGATCGGGACTATTGGAAGATATCTCAGAAAGATTTTGAGGATGAGGATATCTTCAAAGAGGATACTTCTATTGAAGATATCGTATTATCGGTTCAAGATTCGGCAAGGTATGTACGGATTGTCGTGAAAGGAGCGGGGAGTTGTCCTTTGACGCATGTCCGTCCGGGACAGGAGTCAAAAGTATATTTGGATGAAATTATAATAAAATAGGAATAACAATGAAAGTGTATCGGTTCTTATTCGCATTAATCACTCTCTGTTGTTTGGGGAGTTGTCAGAACGCGAAAGTCACAAAGGAAAAGTTGTATAATGCATTCCAGAATCCGCCGGCTATATCCCAACCGCGAGTTTGGTGGCATTGGATGAATGGAAACATCACAAAGGATGGTATCAGCAAAGACTTGCATTGGATGAAACGTTCAGGTATTGCGGGCTTCATGAATTTTGATGCGGGTATGTCGACTCCGCAGATTGTACCTGAGCGTCTTATTTATATGGATCCAGGTTGGAAAGATGCTTTTGCTTATGCTACTGCGTTAGCTGACTCGCTGGGCTTGGAGATGTCGGTGGCAAGTGCTCCGGGATGGAGTTTCACTGGCGGACCGTGGGTGAAGCCTCAGGACGGAATGAAAAAGTTGGTTTGGCGTGAAGTATGGGTGAAAGGTGGATCGACTTTTGATGGTCAACTTCCTGAGCCATACAAGGTTGTTGGTAAGTACCAAAATATTCCGTTGCGTGCCAATGCGAAGAATGGTTATTATGAGGATATTGCTGTTCTGGCATATAAACTGGATGATAATGATATTCCTATGACGGTGCTGAAACCGAAAATTACTTCCAGTTCTGGCTCATTCACACTTGAAGAATTGACGGATGGCGATTTGACGAACAATCGACCGCTATATGCTGGTCGGAATGGGTTGTCGTGGATTCAATACAGCTTCAAGGATTTGCAGACAATAAAGGCTGTCACGGTTGTGGATGGAAGAGTGAGGTCGCAGTGGGGCGCACCAGTGGAGACTTCGTCCAAGTTCTTGGCTGTCAGCAACAATGGTGTGAATTATACGAAGGTAGTTGACATACCTAATGGCTCGGCTTTGGCACAAACGGTTTCCTTCGAACCGGTGACAGGACGTTACTTCCGCGTGATGTTCCGTAATAATGAGGTAAACAACCAAAGCACATCGGCTAGTCGACAAGTGAGTATTCGTCCGACGATGATTTCGGAGTTGGTGCTGTACCCTGTAACAAGAATCAATCATGCTGAGGAGAAGGCTGGCTTCGCCTCTCCGGCAGATCTTCAGAAATATGAAACTCCATCAACTACCGATGCTGTCAAACTACAGGATGTCATCGACCTTACTGAAAAAGTAAAAGATGGGAAACTGACGTGGAATGTGCCGGAAGGAAACTGGAAAATCGTCCGTTTCGGTTATTCTCTGACTGGAAAAGAGAACCATCCGGCTCCACCAGAGGCTACGGGTTTGGAGGTGGATAAGATGGATGCACGTGCCGTGAGAGATTATTTTGAACATTATATCTCTATGTATATGGATGCCTCGAAAGGAATGATGGGTAAACGAGGCGTTCAGTACATGTTGACGGATAGCTATGAGGCAGAACAGGAAACATGGACCCCGTTGATGAGGGAGGAATTTGAGAAACGTCGTGGATATAACCTCTTACCTTGGCTGCCTGTGTTGACGGGTGCTATCGTAAATAGTGCGGGTGAGAGCGAGCGTTTCCTCTGGGATTGGAGAAAAACCATTGGCGAACTGGTTGTCGAAAACCATTATGATCAGCTGACTGAGATATTGAAACCTTATCATATGGGAAGGTATTCTGAATCTCAAGAAAATGGTCGTGTTTATCTGGCAGATGGTATGGAGGTTAAGCGGACAGCAACGTATCCTATGTCGGCTGCTTGGATGCCTAACCGTGTCGGCGCTTCTACTCCTACAATGTCGCAAGCGGATATACGTGAGTCGGCCTCGGTCGCTCATATCTATGGACAGAATATTAATGCTGCTGAGTCGTTGACAACGTATGGTTTGGAGGGCACAGCATGGTCTTTCTATCCGGGCAACTTGAAACCGATTGCCGATATGGAGATGGCAAGCGGACTAAACCGTTTTGTGATTCATACTTCACCACACCAACCTGTGGATGATAAATTCCCGGGTTTAGGCTTAGGCCCTTACGGACAATGGTTCGATCGACATGATACGTGGGCTGAAAATGCCAAGTCGTGGACGGATTATCTGGGACGAAGCTGCTATCTTTTGCAACAAGGAAAATTCGTTGCTGACATCTTATATTATTATGGGGAGGATAATAATATCACAGGACTCTTTGGTGGCGAACTGCCAAAGATTCCAACTGGTTATAATTACGATTTTATCAATTCGGATGCATTGACTCATT
>CAMVLL010000079.1 GCA_947168315.1 uncultured Bacteroidota bacterium
ATATCATTATGGAGTTGAACGGTGGTGACATCACAGCATCTAACTATCTGGATGTGGTGTATAGTTCAAGTGCAAAGTTTGGCATGGCTGAGTATAATGCCAAAGAGAATGTCATTCAATTGACAGGCAAAACTCTTAGCTTGAAAGCTGTAAATATGTATGAGGATCCAGTTCTGGTGGATTCAGTTTACGTATTTAACGGGAAGAAAGTGGGTTACTTGGCTTATGCAGGTTTTGACCAGATATCGGCAGGTAAGTTGATAGAAGTCGGCAAAAAGTTCAAAGCAAAAGGCATTAAGGAAATAATCCTCGATCTTCGCTACAATGGTGGTGGTTATGTCTCAACAGAAGAGCTACTCGGTTCGTTGATCGCTCCTAAAACTGTAGTAAAAGGAAATGAAATCTTCCATACTTCGATTTACAATCAAGGGTATATGGATTATTATAAGGAGAATAAGAAGGACTTGAATACCTATTTCGGCATGAAGCATACGATTACTACTGATGGAAAAGATAGTAAGGAGGTTGATATCACGGATGCGAACATGGACTTGACAAAGGTTTATGCGATTATTACGAATGGATCAGCTTCTGCTTCGGAAGGTGTGCTAGTAGCTTTGAATCCTTATATGGATATCGACCTGATTGGTGAACAGAGTCATGGTAAGTATTGTACAGGATGGATGCTTTCTCCGAAAGATGTCTATAAGAACCCCTCAGATAAAATTAAGAATTGGGGTATCTACGTGATGGTGGCTACGTTTGCTGATAAGAACGGTGAAAATATCTCCCGTCCAAATGGTCTTACTCCGAACTTTAAGGTGGAAGATGACCCATTGGATGGTTATCAATTAGGTGACGTACGTGAGTCAATGCTTGCAGCTGCATTGAAACGTGCTGGTAAGGTAGATGCGGTAGAGCGTGTGATGACCCGAAGTGCTAATGAACGCCTCCAGTTCAAGGAGATTCCGTTCCATTATAGCAAGACGTTCGGTATGAGCATCGTGAAACCGTCGAGTGAGATGCTTATCAAACGTTGACGTTAACTTAATATGTTAGAATGGGGAATCCTTCATGACCTTTTCTCCACAGCCCTAAATCTGATTTATTTGGCTGTAGTCATCGGAACGGTTATTGTCGTATTGTTGGATAACCGTAATCCGGTAAAGACATTGTCGTGGGTTCTCGTATTTATCTTTGTTCCGCTGATAGGTCTTGTCTTCTATTATTTCTTTGGTCAGAAGAATAGAAAAGAGAGACTTATCAGTAAAAAAGTTTTTACGAAGCTTTATCGTCGTCCGATGGCGGAATTCCAGACGCAGGAATCTTTCAAGACGCCAGCGGATAAATATCAACTGATCCATTTCTTTCAACGTATCAATAAGGCTTTGCCTTACAGTGAGAACCGTACTGAGTTCTATACCGACGGCTTTGCGATGATCATATCCTTACTTCGTGAGATCAGTCAGGCAAAGCACCATATCCATGTTGAGTTCTTCAAGTTTGAGGATGATCCAGTCGGTCGTCTGGTGAGAGATGCTTTAATAGATAAGGTGAAAGAAGGTGTGGAAGTCCGTCTGATTTACGATGATGTGGGCTGTTGGCGAGTGAATCGCATGTTCTTCGATAATATGATGGCCGAAGGAATTGACGTGCGTGGTTTCTTGAAAGTCCGTTTCCCTTTGTTCACCAGCAAGGTGAACTATCGGAACCATCGTAAGATTGTCGTGATTGATGGAAAGGTTGGCTTCGTAGGTGGTATGAACATCGCCCTGCGTTACCTGAATGGCATCCATGATGGCGTATGGCGGGATACACACATGAAGATTAGTGGACGTGCGGTCTATGGTTTACAGACCATTTTCCTTTCGGATTGGTATGCGATGGACCAGACTTTGATTTCGTCTTCACCCTATTTCCCGAAGATTATGCCGGATGGCTCTTCATTGATTCAGGTAGTGACATCCGATCCGGTCGGTTCTTTTCGAAATATCATGCAAGGGTTGTTGGTTGCCATTACCAATGCCCGCTCTTACTTTTATATCCAGACTCCTTATTTCTTGCCGAACGAAGCAATTCAAATATCGTTGAAGACGGCTGCTTTGGCGGGAGTTGATGTTCGTATTATGATGCCGAAGAGAGCAGATACTAATCTGACGCATTTGGCTTCTTTCTCATATCTGGAGGATATGATGGAGGCGGGAGTAAAGATTTACTTCTATGAGGCTGGCTTCCTGCACTCTAAATTGATGGTGAGCGATGACTCGTTCTCAACAGTTGGCACGACAAATCTCGACTTCCGTAGTCTGGAATATAATTTCGAGGTAAATGCGTTTATGTACGATCGCCCATCGGCATTGGCTTGTAAGGCAATGTTCCAACACGATATGGAGTGTGCCACCTTGCTTACGCTTGAGGAATGGAACACTCGTCCTTGGTATCAACGGTTGTTGGAATCTATTCTTCGTCTGTTTTCTCCGCTTCTCTGAAGATAGAGAAGTTCACGCTTCCATATTCGCGGTGATTGATGAAGTGTGGATCGTCAGTAAACTGATTATTCTTTCCGTGTTCCAATACAAAAATACCTCCAGGCTTAAGCAGATGATGCTTAAAGATGAGGGATGGGATGGTCGGCAATTCCTGTAAAACATATGGAGGATCGGCAAAGATGAAGTCGAATTGTTCCTGACATTTAGGGATAAACTTTAGGACGTCGGCTCTTAGCAGGAAACTTTTTGTTGTCTTTACGGTTTGCATCACCTTTCGGATGAACGCGTAATGCTGAGCGTCCAATTCTACGGAAATGACGCGGTCACATCCTCGTGAAAGAAGTTCCAGACTAATGCTTCCCGTACCTGCGAAGAGGTCTAATGCTGTGATCCCGTCTTCGAAATCGATGTAGTTGCTGCAGAGAACGTTGAACAAGTTCTCTTTGGCAAAGTCTGTAGTAGGACGGGCTTTGAATGTTTTGGGCACCTCGAAGTGACGTCCTTTGTAAATTCCGCTAACTACTCGCATGTCAGTAAGGTTTGTAAGTCGAACGGCACATTTTCTTGTGCGAACGGAGACCGATTAAATGTTGCCTTCGGATAAATCGGGTTCACGTTACGGATGAATTTCTTCAGTTCAGCGAGCAACATCTCATTCTTTTGTCCGACAAGGAAGAGCTCATCTTTTTCTTCTGCGTTCATTCCCATTTGCTTCCATATATATAATAGGTAATAGATGGCATCAGCTTGTGTTGGAACTGAGAAGGAGTTGACCAATTGCAGTTTCCCGTTATCGATGCAACATACGTCAAGTACCTGATGATGGGTGTATGCATATAGACGTTTGTTTGCACTGTTCTTTCCTTTGTTTAGGAAATAGTCGGCCAGCGGACTGTTTGTTGCGTAATAGCTAGCCAGAGGATAGTGTTCGTTGATGAGTTGATGCGTGTGTTTGTCCATCCCGAAGAGAACCACTACGTCATTTTTCTCCAGCACGTTGCACAGAACGATCTCGTTGTCTTGCTTGGTGAACGTAGAATAGAACAATGTTTCCATCTGTTCGTCATCAAACATCTCGAGAGGAAGTGTTGTAAATCGAGGTGTGTCAATCAGCACGTTCACCTGTTTGTATCTACGTTTGAATGTTTCGTCCGAGGCGAACAATTCCTTGACATTGGCTGTCATGGAATAGCTGTTGTTGACGGTGTAAGGGGTAAAGAGAAAGTCTTTCTCGCCTTCCGGGTTGAAGATAGAAAAAGAAAATCCATCCGTGCTAAGACGGATGGATAGTGTATATTGTTCTGATTTAGTAAAATCAAAAGCCATTATTATTCCCAGTTACCTGCGTTATTGTTAGGCTCTTCGATGCTACCTACTCTCAAACCACAGTATTTGTTCAACTTGCTTTGGATATCCTTCAAGTTAACCAATTCCTGGTGGTTCAAATCATTCAGATAAACATCGTAGTCAACTTCAGCTTGGAACAAGTTCAGAGGAGCACCTGACTTAGTTGTATCACTACGAGTCTCCATTGTGAATTGAGCACCGTTGCCGAAAGGAACATAACGCAAAGAGTCAGCGTTATAACCCTTACCGAAGATTGTATCTATAACAGCTACCCACATGGTATCACGGCTGAAGTTTCTCAAACCTGCTGCATCAACTTCTTTCCAGTTGCCTGTTTTCTTTGCTTTGTTGATCATAGCAATAGCTTTTCTTTCGTTCAAGCCTTTCTCCAATTGATCATCTGTCAAAATACCTACCTTCTTGATGAATGGTAATTTTGCAGTCTTTACGAAATCAATCAAAGTATCGAAGCTGGCAGTGTACTTACCTTCGTGCAAAGTACGGTATTCCTGCTGAGCCTTACGAATGTCAATCAAACGTGCCTTGATTTGATTTTCTCTGATTTCTCTGGCCTTATCAAAGTTAATCGGGCCCATGATGCTTTGGTAGCAAATCCATACCAAACCGATAACGCAAAGTGCCAAAATTGCATTAATAACTTTTTTCATGATAATTATTTGTTTTTTTAGTTTATATTCGCAGTTGCAAAAATAAAATAAATAAATTGAATATTGTAATGGTTAAACCATTTTTTTAATACCCAATAATGATTAAAGATTATTTAATACGGCAAATTAAAGAATTTTTTCGTTACCAACCAACTTTCGAACAAGAAAATGCAGTTATTTTTTTATCTGATTTCTTGTTTGACCGTCGAAACGATTCTGTATTCGTCTTAAAAGGGTATGCCGGAACAGGAAAAACGTCTCTTGTTGGGGCTTTGGTAAAAGCTTTGGACACTATGAAGCAGAAATGTGTCTTGTTGGCTCCGACAGGTAGGGCAGCGAAGGTCTTTTCTCATTATGCCGGTCACCAAGCGTTTACCATTCATAAGAAAATTTACCGACAAAAAAGTTTCTCAAACGATATTTCCAATTTCTCATTAGATAATAATCTGAACCAGCACACATTGTTCATTGTGGATGAGGCTTCGATGATCGCCAACAGTGGGTTATCGGGTTCGGTTTTTGGGACTGGAAGACTGTTGGACGACTTGATACAGTATGTGTATTCGGGACAAGGTTGTCGACTTTTGATGGTGGGTGATACCGCTCAGTTGCCACCGGTAGGCGAGGAGGAGAGTCCTGCTTTGTCGACGGATGTGCTGAAAGGATATGGCTTGGAGGTCTGCTCTGCTCAGTTGACGCAAGTGGTCCGTCAAGCTCAGGAGTCAGGAATACTGTGGAATGCTACCTCATTGCGGCAGTATTTGATGGAAGAAGACTATTCTGAGTTCCCAGTTATCGAGACACGTGGTTTTCCCGACATTCGTCTGGTCTCGGGCGAGGAGCTAATTGAAATGATTAGCGACTGTTATGATGCTGTCGGCTTGGAAGAGACGATGGTCGTAACGCGTTCGAACAAACGTGCGAACATTTATAATAACGGAATCCGAAGTTCCATCCTCTATCGTACGGAAGAGTTGAGTACAGGCGATTTGTTGATGGTCGCTAAGAACAATTATTTCTGGACGGAACAGTGCAAGGAGCTGGACTTTATCGCTAATGGTGATATCGCCGTCGTGAAAAGGATTCGCAAATCACAGGAACTCTACGACTTCCACTTCCTCGATGTGACCCTGTCTTTCCCTGATTATAACGACTTGGAACTGGATGTAAAACTACTTTTAGACACTCTTCATACCGAGGCTCCAGCTTTGCCGAAGGCTGATCAAGATCGTTTATTCGCAAATGTGTTGGAAGATTATTTGGATATACCGACAAAGCCCGAACGTATGAAGAAGATGAAGGCTGATCCTTACTTCAATGCCTTACAAGTGAAATATGCTTATGCTGTGACTTGTCACAAAGCACAAGGTGGACAATGGAAACGTGTCTTCCTGGATCAAGGATATGTCAACGAGGATATGCTTGGCGTGGATTATTTCCGCTGGTTATATACCGCATTTACTCGGGCTACTGAAACTCTTTATCTAGTGAATTGGCCCGAAGAACAACGCACTAAATAAATCTTCCGATAAATTAAGCTTTCCACCTAGGTGACAAAGGCTTTCCACATAGGTGGAAAGGGCTTGTCACATTAGTGAAAAAGGCTTGCCACCTTGGTGACAAGCCTAATTAAAATGATTATCTGTTATTAAAGTTTTGCTAACTCGAGTACTTTATCGACAGCGGCGCTAAGTCCTTCAACATTCTTTCCGCCGGCAGTTGCGAAATGAGGTTGTCCGCCACCGCCACCTTGGATCAGTTTGGCAGCTTCACGAACCAGTTGTCCGGCATGTACGCCATTCTTTACCAAGTCATCGCTGATCATTACGGTCAGCATTGGGCGGTCATTCTCGACACTACCGATTACGATAAACAAGTTGGATGTCAGTTCACCCTTCAGTTGGAATGCGATATCCTTTGCGGCAGATGCAGGGATAGGCAGAACGGCCTTGATGACGTTGACGCCATTCCGTTCTTCTATCTTTCCTTTCAGGGAAGCTTTGATGGCAGATATTCTTTCCTTCATATATTCCTCTACCTGTTTCTTCAAGCCTGCGTTTTCTTCAATATATTTCGTGATGGTGCCTTTTAGGTCAGGGGCGTTATTGAACAATGCTTTCAAGGCATTCATTGTATCTTGTATGGTGTCAATCATATCCTCCACTTTTTCACCAGTAATGGCTTCGATACGACGTACGCCGGCTGCCACTGAACTTTCGCTGAGGATACGTACCATACCAATCTTGCCTGTAGCTGCGACGTGTGTACCACCACAGAACTCGATGGAGTCGGCAAACTTCACAACTCGAACTTCGTCGCCGTATTTCTCACCGAAGAGAGCGATAGCACCCAACTTCTTTGCTTCGGCAATCGGCAGGTTCCTGAACTCTTCCAATGGGATGTTTGCACGGATCTTGGCATTGACAATGTGTTCAACTTGTCTCAATTGTTCGTCGGTCACCTTCTGGAAGTGAGAGAAGTCGAATCGTAAGCTGTCAGGGGTAACCAAAGAACCTTTCTGCTCCACGTGTGTTCCCAGAACTTGACGTAAAGCAGCGTCCAACAGGTGAGTACAAGAGTGGTTAGCGGCACAAGCGGCACGCTTTTTCTCATCTACCTGTGCGAAGAAGGTTGCCTCCGGATGAGTAGGCAGTTTCTTGGCGATGTGAATCGGCAAGTTGTTCTCCTTCTTTGTGTCGACGATTTCGATGGTTTCGAAATCGCTCTTGATGAAACCGGTATCACCAACCTGACCACCGCTTTCTGCATAGAAAGGAGTTTCGGCCAAAACAATCTGGTACAGGGTCTGTTTCTTTTGTTTGATCTCGCGGTAGCGGAGAATACGTGTCTCGCAAGAGGTATAATCATAACCTACGAAAGTCGTTTCGCCTTCCTCGAGTGTGGTCCAGTCGCCTGTCTCTACGGCAGCAGCGTTACGTGCACGTTCTTTCTGCTTCTGCATCTCGCGGTTGAACTCTTCTTCGTTGACGGTCATACCATTTTCCCGAAGGATCAGCTCTGTCAAATCGAGAGGGAATCCGAACGTATCATACAAGACGAATGCATCAACACCGCTGATGACCTCCTTACCGGCAGCTTTTGCCTCGGTCATGGTCTTTTCGAGCATCTTGATACCGTTATCCAATGTGCGGAGGAATGAATCTTCCTCTTCTTTGATCACCTTCTCGATGAGTTGCTCCTGTGTCTTCAGTTCAGGATAAGCATCTCCCATATTGGCGATGAGAACCGGGATAAGTTTGTAGAGGAAAGCCTGCTTCTGTCCCAGGAATGTATAGGCATAGCGTACGGCACGACGTAAGATGCGTCGAATGACATAGCCTGCCTTTGCGTTTCCTGGAAGTTGTCCGTCGGTGATGGAGAACGCGATGGTACGGATATGGTCGGCCACAACTCGCATGGCGATATCTGCTTTACTGTCGTCACCATACTTTAGTCCCGACATATTGCCGATAGCTTGGATAATCGGTTGGAAGACATCCGTATCATAGTTCGAGTGTTTCCCTTGAAGCATACGTACAAGACGTTCAAATCCCATACCGGTATCGATGACGTGCATTGGAAGAGGCTCAAGTGAGTTGTCTGCCTTACGGTTGAACTGCATGAACACAAGGTTCCAGATCTCGATGACTTGAGGATCATCTTTGTTTACCATGAATTGTCCAGGTACTTTTGCCTTCTCTTCCGGTGTACGAGAGTCAATGTGAATCTCAGAACATGGGCCGCAAGGGCCGGTATCACCCATTTCCCAGAAATTATCATGTTTGTTACCATTGATAATATGATCGGCTGGCAAGTGCTTAGCCCAGTATGAAGCGGCTTCGTCGTCACGAGGGATGTTCTCTTCTGGAGAACCTTCGAAGACGGTCACATATAAATCTTTCGGATCTAAGTGTAAAACATCTACAAGGTACTCCCAGGCATAGTCGATTGCACCTTCTTTGAAATAATCACCAAAGCTCCAGTTGCCGAGCATCTCGAACATAGTATGGTGATAAGTGTCATGACCAACTTCTTCCAAGTCGTTATGCTTGCCACTTACGCGCAAACATTTCTGTGAGTCGGCCACTCTTTTATATTTTGCTGGATGATTGCCAAGGATAATATCCTTCCATTGGTTCATACCTGCATTGGTGAACATCAATGTCGGGTCATCTTTTACTACCATAGGAGCAGAAGGGACTATCTGATGGCCCTTACTCCTGAAAAATTCATTAAACGATTCTCTGATTTCGTTAGCTGTCATCATTTCGTTATTCTATGTATCTATTAATATTCTCAAAAGGATTTTGCAAAGATAATCTGTTTTATTATTTTTGTCGATATAAAATGAATAAAATCTTGAGAAAACGAAGCATTTAACGGCTGATAGAATCGAATTTTATGCGAAAAGTCTATTATGTATACAACCCCCAGACGCGTACGTATGACCGGATTTATCCGACCATACAGCAACGTGCCTTGAGCATTCTGCGACGACTGTTCATCGGTATGGGACTTGGCATCGGTTGTTTCTTGCTTCTGCTCTGGATTATCGGTACACCGTCTGAGAAAGAACTGCGAATCGAAAATTCCCGGCTGTTGGCACAATACAATGTCTTGTCACACCGCCTGGATGAATCGTTGGAAGTGATGCAGGATATCCAACAACGCGATGATAACCTCTATCGCGTGATGCTGATGGCTGAGCCGGTATCAGAAGCCGTACGGAAAGCTGACTATGGCAGCACCAACCGCTACGAACAATTGAAAGATATGGCAAATGCCGACTTGGTGGTGAATACGACAAAGAAGTTGGATATGCTTGACCGCCAGTTGTATATCCAGTCGAAATCGTTTGACGAGATCATAGCATTGAGTAAGGATCATGAGGATATGCTACATCATATCCCTGCTATTCAACCGGTGTCGAACAAGGACTTGAAGATGACGGCCTCGGGATATGGTACCCGAATCGATCCAATCTACCAGACATCGAAGTTCCACGCCGGCATGGACTTTTCAGCGAATATTGGAACTCCAGTCTACGCAACGGGAGACGGAAGAGTGACGGAAGCCGGGTGGCAAAGCGGCTACGGCAATCTGATTGAGATAAACCATGGGTACGGATATGTGACGTGGTATGCTCATCTAAGCAAGATAGATGTACGTCCCGGACAAAAAGTGGTTCGTGGACAAGTGATTGGAAAAGTTGGTAACACCGGCAAGAGTACGGGGCCGCATTTGCATTACGAAGTGCATGTGAAAGGAACGATTGTGAATCCGGTGAACTACTATTTTATGGATTTAAATGTAGAAGATTACGATAAGATGGTTCAGATTGCAGAGAACCAAGGAAAAGTATTTGATTAAGGAGGAAACGATATGGCTTTGAAACTAAATAAAGATCTGAAAATGTACTACTCCATCGGTGAGGTGGCTGAGATGTTTGATGTGAACGAGTCATTGTTACGTTATTGGGAAAAAGAATTCCCTACGATGATCTCACCAAAGAAGGGTGGTGGAAAGGTTCGTCAGTATAGCAAGGATGACATTGCGAACATTCGGGTGGTCTATCATTTGGTAAAAGAGTGTGGAATGACCTTGGATGGCGCAAAAAAGAGATTGAAAGTCAGCAAAGAAGCTACGGTCAATCAAGCGGAAGTCATCGACCGCCTGGTAGCAGTCAAGGAAGAGTTGGAAGCGATGCGTAAGGAGTTGGATTATCTGACTTAATCATCCTTAAAACAGACAGACTGGATTACTTTGGAACAGCATCGAACTGGTCGATACGTGTAACGGTCTTGATTTCGGTGATTTTCTTTAAACTATTCTGTATCTCCTTGACATCGTCGGAGTTATGTACGAACATCTCAATACGACCTTCGAAGATACCGTCGTTTGTTCCAATCGTAAGTCTGTGGATATTCACGTTCAATTGTCCGGAGATAATCTGTGTGACACGGTTCAGGATACCAATGTTATCGATACCTTTGATATAAAGATACACAGGGAAATAGATGGATTTACCAGGTTCCCATTTCACTGCCAACAGACGATTACCAAAACCACTCTTTAACTTAGCAGCTACAGGACAACGACGCTTGTGAACAATGATGCGGTTATGATCATCTATGAATCCCAGTACATCATCTCCAGGAATTGGTTTGCAACAATCTGCAATCACATAATTACGGCTCATCTCATCTTCCGTCAATGTAACTACTTTCTTGTTGTCAATCTTTTGCTCTGAACCTGTCTTATTCGGTTCTTCTTCCGTTTGCTCCTTGTTGGACTTGTTGTTGGAGATGAAAGGAATATATTTTTTCCATCCGCCGGATGATTTCTCCTTTAAGATGTTCTTCTCATTGTCGCCTAGTGTAATCTCTCCCTTGCCAATGGCATGGAACAACTCCTCCGGAGTAGCTAGTTTATGAAACTCGCAAAGTTTTCTGATGTTATTGGCTGTCCATTCAAAGGCAGAGTCTTTCAGGAATTCCCGCAACATCTCTTCACCTTGCTGTTGCATACTTCGTTGTTCCCTGCGAAGGATGGCCAATATCTTCGACTTTGCCTTAGCTGTGGTCGCATAGTTGATCCATGATGGTTGAACGCGCTGCGAGTTTGAGGTCAAGATTTCCACTTGATCGCCACTCTTCAGCTTATAACTCATTGGAACGAGTTTATGGTTCACTTTCGCACCAATACAATGACTGCCGAGGAAGGTGTGAATGTAAAAAGCAAAGTCGAGTGCCGTACAGTTTTGCGGCATCGTCTTAATCTCTCCCTTTGGAGTAAAGACAAAGATCTCGGAAGCAAAGAGGTTCAGTTTGATGGTATCCAAAAAGTCCATCGCATCAGGCTGTGGATCGTCCAAAATCTCCTTGATGGTACGCAACCACTTGTCCAACTCTCCTTGGTCCTCAGTAAAGTCGCTCTCCTTATATTTCCAGTGTGCGGCAAATCCTTGTTCTGCTATGTCATTCATCCGTTCGCTACGGATCTGTACTTCAATCCATTGTCCTCTTTTACTCATCAAAGTGACATGCAAGGCTTGGTAACCATTCGACTTTGGATGACTTACCCAGTCGCGAAGACGGTCAGGATGTGGCTTATATAACTTGGTGATGTTGACGTAGATGTTGAAACATTCGTTGATCTCTTCTTCTGGGGATTTCGGGTCAAAGATAATGCGGACAGCAAGGATGTCGTAGATTTCCTCGAAGGTGACATTCTTTGTCTGCATCTTGTTCCAGATGGAATATGGTGTTTTGACACGGGCAATGATACGGTATTTGATACCCATCTTGTCCAGTTGTGTCCGGATAGGGGCGGTAAACTCGTCAAATAACTTGCCACGCTCTTCCTGTGTCTCAGCAATCTTGTTCCGTATCTCCTCGTAGGTCTCAGGATGTTCATATTTGAAGCTCAGATCTTCCAACTCGGTCTTTATCTTATTCAATCCCAGACGATTAGCCAACGGAGCATAGATGTAAAGAGTCTCTCCTGCAATCTTATATTGCTTGCTCGGAAGCATGGAGCCCAATGTTCGCATGTTATGCAAACGGTCGGCCATCTTGATCAAGATGACACGGATGTCGTCGCTCATGGTAAGGAGCAACTTCTTGAAGTTCTCTGTTTGGGCTGAGGCTCGGTCACCAAAGATACCACCCGAAATCTTTGTCAATCCGTCAACGATTTGAGCAATCTTCGAGCCGAACAAGTTCTCAATGTCCTCAACAGTATAGTCGGTATCCTCAACAACATCGTGAAGTAAAGCAGCGCAGATAGAGGTAGAACCTAAACCGATCTCAGAGCACACAATCATAGCTACTGCAATCGGGTGCATGATATAGGGTTCACCCGAACGGCGGCGGACATCCTTGTGGGCTTGCTTGGCAAAATTGAAAGCTTTGGTGATGATCTCCACTTTTTTCCGATGCTTGCTCGCCAAATATGCGTCAAGCAATTCTTGAAAAGATTGATCTATCTTCTCTTCTTCCAGTTGCTCTTTTGTCTTAGGTTCCTCGTTCATTGTTACTTTT
>CAMVLL010000080.1 GCA_947168315.1 uncultured Bacteroidota bacterium
ACTTCCCCTTGTGCTTGCAAATATTGCACAAACACAAGGAGAAGTCCTATTACACCCAAAAACCTACGTAACATGTTCGTGTTATTGAGGGCGACTATAGTTAGGAGCCTCACTGGTAATGGTAATATCATGAGGATGACTCTCCATAACACCTGCATTAGTAATGCGAGTAAACTTCGCATTATGCAGTTCCATAATATTATGAGCACCACAATATCCCATACCAGAGCGCAAGCCACCAACCAACTGATAGATTACCTCTTGTACAGTACCCTTGAAAGGAACACGACCAGCAATTCCTTCTGGAACAAGTTTCTTTATTTCTTTTGTCTCAGCTTGGAAATAACGGTCTTTTGAACCATTTTCCATTGCCTCAAGACTGCCCATTCCACGATAAGTCTTGAACTTACGTCCATTGAAGATAATCGTTTCGCCCGGACTTTCCTCTGTACCTGCAACCAACGATCCAATCATCACGCTATATCCTCCGGCTGCCAATGCCTTAACGACATCACCAGAATAACGCAAGCCACCATCAGCGATCAAAGGCACGCCTGTACCTTTCAAAGCACAAGCGACATCATAGACAGCACTCAATTGCGGGACACCGACACCAGCAACTATACGCGTTGTACAGATAGAGCCCGGTCCTATACCAACCTTAACACAGTCGGCACCATTCTCCACCAACATTTTGGCAGCAGCTCCTGTAGCCACATTGCCAACGACGATATCAACTTTCGGGAAAGAGACCTTAGCTTCGCGGAGTTTTTCAATAACCGACTTTGAATGACCGTGAGCAGTATCGATAATAATAGCATCTGCACCAGCATCCACCAGAGCTTGCATACGTGCCAATGTATCATTGGTTACACCAACACCTGCTGCAACACGTAAACGCCCTTTTTCATCCTTGCAAGCCATTGGTTTATCCTTCGCCTTTGTAATATCTTTGTATGTGATCAAGCCAACCAAATGATTATCTTTATCGACAACAGGCAATTTCTCAATTTTGTTTTCCTGTAAAATCTGGGCAGCAGCCGACAAGTCTGTTTGCTGATGTGTAGTAACCAGATTCTCTTTAGTCATGACCTCATCAATTTTCTTTTCCAGACGACGCTCAAAACGTAAATCACGGTTTGTTACAATACCAACCAAATGGTTCTCATCATCAACGACAGGAATACCACCAATATGATAATCACTCATAAGGTCCAAAGCATCCTTCACCGTTGAGCCGCAGCGAATGGTAACAGGATCATATATCATACCATTTTCTGCACGTTTCACAATAGCAACCTGACGAGCCTGTTCCTCAATAGACATATTTTTGTGAATAACACCGATTCCACCTTCCCGTGCAATGGCAATAGCCATACGAGATTCGGTAACAGTATCCATAGCGGCTGTTACAAATGGAATATTCAAGTCAATGTGACGTGAAAACTTAGTCGACAAATCGACCATACGAGGGAGAACATCAGAATAGGCTGGGATCAAAAGGACGTCATCATACGTTAATCCGTCCATCACGACTTTATCTGCAATAAAAGATGACATAGGGCTTATGTTTTTAAATTTTATTGCGTGCAAATTTACGGATTTTATCTGAGATGAGAAAGTTTCAACTCCTTTTTTTCGTCATTTATTTACATCATTTTCTTTTTGGTTCACTTTGCATTTTGAATATGATACACGAGGAAATGACAACCATCCACTTGATGTCTAAATCTAAACGCATCAAGACGAGTAACACTTCGTCCTTCAGGAACTTGTATTTTCTTTATTATTTTCTTCTCCAATACCTTTCCTTTTGAGTTTTGCAGCTCAATTGTCAGGGTAACCCGACAAGCATCACCCATATTAAAGATGACTGGTCGAATCATATCATCTGGTCCATAAACCGTGTCGACTTCTTCACTTCCTGCCCAAATACGTTGAAAAGCCATTGTGTTCGCATGGAAAGCCAATTTTGGCACATAGAAAGGATCAACTAAAGGTTTTTGATAGGTAAACATATTTGGTCCAGACTCCATTGAGCACCAAGAGAAGCCACTTACCCCCCCGATTGACTGCATCTTCATGGATTCCCATGCAGAAAAAGCCTGGAATGCTTGACTTGCTCGCCATTCATTGGTCTCTAAAAGACGACCTATACTTCCTCTTTCGTATGGCCATTCATACGATTGAATTTCAAACCAAGGTTCTTTCTGAGCGAGAATCCAGTTGGGCTGTGCTGCCGACTCCTCATGTTCGAAGTTAAAGTAACACAGATCGTGAGCATCCAAACATGATTTAGCCCATGGGGAAGGCATATTACGCAAATCGCCCCAGTTCCTTCCATAGCCGGTATATGCATCCTGGCTACCACGTGTTAGCTTTCTATGTACTAACAATGGATTTGGCTTAATCGGATTCCCATGAATATCAATAGTTCCTTCATAATTCTGATAATAAGAATGTTGCCAGAAAGATGTTGGAGATACCAGACGGGAAGTATCTGCTTCCAGAATTGTTGAGATCACGTTACTGAAGAAATCGAATGACTCCTGCATATCGTGTTTTTTAAACAGATTCGGATGGTTACTCGCCTCCCACAATACAATTGAAGGATGGTTATATACCTGCCGCATGTAACGTGGATAATTCTGAATATCAACATTCCAAGCCTCTCCTTCACGAAGCCAAGCAGCCGTCTGCCAAATTAAATAAAGACCAAGTTGATCCGCAAATTCCGCAAAACGGGCATCGTTAATTCCATCAGTGATGTCTTTTTCGGAGTGTACATGAATACGCAACAGATTGCCGCCCAAACGTTTTGCCATCATTACGTCACGCATCACCATCTCATCCGTACCGCAACGAATTGTTTTAGCCGTATATTCTATAGGTAACCGATAGCCAAAGTTCTGAGCTCCATTCAACATCTCTGGATGATGATTGATATACAAGACTCCGCCTTTTTGTTCAACAAATCGAATTCCAGTTGTTGTCACCCAATCATCAATAGGTTTACCCTCCTCGTCACTCAACACAAAAGCAACCTTATATAATTGAGGAGTATCAGGGCTCCAAAGATTTGGCTCTTTCAACATCAAATCCATATGAACGGCAGAATCAGAGAAAGGACGAATCTCAACATCTTTTGAAATACTTGCAGCACACTCACCTTCAGCAGGAAACCAAGGAGAATATTTCACCTCCAGTTTACCTTTAATATACTCATTTGTCGGATTATGTAACGTTACTTTATGATGTTGCATCGCACCAGATGAAGTAAGATCCGTAGTATGAATCTGTCCGTCTATAATAGGTGATATCGCATCAGTCAATATTAAAGAGGTTCGTCCTAAGAACCAACCAATATTATGATCAGAGGTGGCATGCAACATGGGGTGAGTACTATAATTTGGCTTTACTCGAACGGCAATCACGTTTTTATGATTCGGTATCAGATAAGATCCTACATCCAACCGACGGGGAATGCGTCCTTCCAATACGGCAGCTGGATTTCCATTCACCCAAATCTCACCCGCAGGATCCAGCGATTCTATTTCCAGAAATGCATTCCGATAATTACCAACATCTACCGATGTACGCAAATAATAGCTCTCACCGGCCTCACTCAAGCTACCATGAGCGGAAGGGAGGCTGACGACATTCCACTTTGAGTCATCATATATAATATCCTGCCAGTTTTGTATGGAAAGTGCCTCCTCAAAATCCTCATGATAAATCAATTCGGTTCGATAAGGTGTTTGCTGATTATCAATTTGGCGGACAAAGCGATAGAAGGAGAAAAAGTCGATTGATGCATTCCCGTGCTGTGCATCGAGTGTAAACGCAGTAATCTGTTTACCTAAGTTTTCTGGCATAAGAATCTCCTGTATGGTCTTTCCACCAGATGAGAGGAAAAGTCGACGGTTCACAAAATCGCCATAAATCTCGAACTCCTTCAATGAGCCAACAGGGATTTCCATCGACGAATTTCCATCTCCTTGGAAAACGACACGTAATCCAGCAGGAACAGTACTGAGAGTTGCTTTCATTCGAAAACGCCAATCAATAGGATCCATTGCAGGAGAAGCTTTACACCCCTCGATAATTAGATTACCTGCTTGGATCTTAGCTCCGTTGGCTATCCAAAGTTCCCAACGACGAGCCTGATCATTTTCTTTCTGCTGCTTATACCCATAAGCATGCCACTGCTGAAGAGGAAGTGTACGTCGAACGGATGTCAAAGGTTGTGGTTTGATCTGTTGAACACGCTCTCGAACTTGAGAATCTGAAAACAACGGAGTATTTAGTTGAGGATCTCCCCAGAACTTGGAAGCGTAATCAGCGAAAGTATTTAAGACCTCCACCCGTTGTTCAGTCGTAAACCATTCGGTTTTCCCATGAAAATCTGTCACTCCATTTGCCTTTGGGTCAGAAGTGAAATAACGCATCTCGAACGTCTTTGAATCTTGTGCATACGAAGCCACGATACAAGCTGACATAATATAAAAGAGAGCGATAGATCTCATCTTTAGAAGGAAATTACAAGTATAACAGATTCTCATAGGATTATTATATTGATTAATTAAACAGCGATATTTCTATCATTTTTTCTCATTCTCAGGCCATTCACCCAAGGAACCACCTTCATTATATTTTTGGTTATTCGGAAGATTCTCTCCGACACCTTTCTTCATCAATTCTTTCAGCTCTGGAAGATAATGATGATAAACGCCACGAGGAGTAGTTGAATGATCCTTACATATAGATGCTGCCATACCAACGACTTCACCCATCATACCAGTAGTACGCATCACCCGAACAGTTCCCAAGGCAACGTGAGTAACACTGATATTACGACCGGCCATAAACAAATTATCCACGTTACGCGAATATAAGCAGCGATAAGGTACCGCATAATGATGGATTACATTATGATTTGTAACAGCTTTAAATGCATTGCCAGGAAAATTCTTCTCATTGACAGGATCTTGCCAGTGTAAGTCGATACTCCAAGTCGTCGTGAACGAAGCATCCTCGTGTTGTACGTTCTTGTCGATATCATCCTGTTTCAAAATGTAATCACCCATCAATCGGCGAGACTCACGTTTACCTGCTACATAAGCCACCCAACCTAATTTACGATTCCGATATTGGGTATTTTCCTTCATGTGATTCTTCAAGAAACTCCAATTGGAATAAACCACCAACATTCCATAGTCACGGATCCGTTCAAAATCGGTAATCTGGTTATAATTCATACCTGTCTCCCAGGTCCACTCACCCATCATAACCTTCTCAGCATTCTGGTCATTGAATTTCACACCATATTCAAACTCAGGGAAGCCACACGGTTTCTTATTGTCTTCGGAATACCATTGTACAGATGAGCCCATCGTCAATTTGTCAGCTTCATCCGGTGCAATACTCTCGTTGAAATCATTTTTACCTTCACGTCCCATGCGGAAATCAGCACCAGCCAAAGCGCCGACAGTACCATCTCCCGTACAGTCTGAGAAGACTGGAGCAGTAAATGACAGCTCTGTGCCTTGCTCAATATGCTGAGCAGTGACGGAAGCAATCCGATTACCGTCCATCGTTACTTTCATTACACGATAGTTCAAGAAAAGATCAACATTCTTCTCGTTCTTGATCCAATTCATCTTCTTCTCATCTTCATAATTCGAAGCAGGCTGTGCATTACCTCCTTTCAAAGGGGTAAACTCTTTCTGAAGATTTCCCAAATTCTTATATGGTCCAGCTTCCAGACGACCACCCATGTGAACACGGATTTCGGAACTGTTATTTCCTCCAATCACGGGACGGTCATTGATCAAAGCCACCTTACATCCCAATCGAGCAGCTGAGACAGCAGCACTGATACCAGCGATACCTGCGCCAACGACTACCAGATCGTAGTTGCCTGCTTTAGGAGCAACATCAGGAATACCTAAGGCTTTTCTCCTGAAACTGGTTAAGCTATCTAAATCGGATGGAGGAACATCATTCTTATCTGTCGTAAAATAAATGGCATCACATCGGCCGTCAAAACCAGTTAAGTCGTGTAGACGAACCATCGTTTTTAAATTGTTTACAGATACCTTCCCGGCTGCTTGCCATTCCCATGAAGAGCCTTCACATCCCAACGGAGAAGCCAAGCGTTTGTTGCCAACATACAATGTAAACTTTCCTGGTCCTGCACCTTTATACCAAGGGGAAGTCCAATTAAATGTACGAACAAATACATAGTATTCGCCTTTCTCCGGGAAAGAGACCTCCGTCGAAGCATCACTGACCGGATTACCCAATCCATGAGCCAACAAATAAGGAGAGCCCATCAAATCCATGAATTGTTGGTCAACAACCCAACCACCTTTATTTGTAAAACTTTCAGTCTCCACTAATAATCCTGCCGCCCTACTACTAAACGTCAACATCACAAGCAGCACTGAAATGAATAATTGTCTTTTCATATGTTATTTTCTATAATTATCTTGTTATTATTATTGCTTGATACGACTATTCCTTTTATAGTTTTTGAATAGCCTCAAACCAAATCGATGCCATGTGTTCAGCACCCTTTTCATTTGGATGTACCATATCCTTAACGGTCATGGTCGACCAATCAAAACCTTTTTCTTGATCAACAACCATCACATTATTATTGTTCAAACGCTTTACAAAGAGTTCTATTTCCTTATTCAGCTGTGGAATATACGAATACTTCGGTAATTTTCCACTTGGTATCACCTTTGCCAAAAGAATTTTAGCATCTGGGTTTATCTTCAAAATTGTTTGGATGATATGTCGATAAGATGCAATCATTCCATTTATCGGTTTTTCATCAACAAAATGATTATGCCCTGCATGCAAAAGTACAACATCTGCAGGATAACTCCGATAGATATCTTCAATCTTTTTATCCAAAAACTCAACGGTTTTTCCACTGAAAGCACAATGATAAAGTTTCTGTCCAGAAGATTTGCATTCACGTGGACCCACAAATTCCACATCCATTCCAGCCGTCTTAAGTTTAGTCCACAACGGTTGCAAATAGCTTGTGAAAAAGTCCCCACCTTCTGTGATGGAGTCACCCAAGCCCAAAATAGTCATACGATTAGCCTCAGGGAATCCGAGTTTTCCAACACCCTTTTGCATCAGGTTCTTCAGTTCAGACAAATAATCCGTGTAAACTGCACGAGGCAACACGTTATGTTGCTTGCAAATAGATGCAGCCATACCGACAACCTCACCCATCATACCACCTGTACGCATAACCCGAACCGTACCGAGTGCGATATGTGTCACACTGATGTCCCGTCCTGCCATAAACAGGTTGTTGACATTTCTTGAGTATAAGCAACGATAAGGCACTGCATAAGGCGTAATACTCTGAGTACGGCTAATAGCTGTAAACGGTTCCTCTGTAAAGCCTGGTATTTGTTCAGGATAATGAAGGTCAATGCTCCAAGTCGTTGTAAACGAAGCGTCTTCGTATGGAACTTTCCCCAGAATATCCTGTTCAGCCAAGATCACATCGCCCAACAATCGGCGAGATTCTCTTTTACCACCGATATAAGCCGCCCATACCAAACGACGGTTTTGGAATTTGGACTGATCTTTGCCTTTATTCTTCACATACGACCAATTACCATAAACAGCCCGTAACGCATAATCTCGGATTTGTTCGATATCGGTAATTTGATCACGCATCAGTCCTGCCTCCCACTGCCAGTCTCCACGGAAAATAGGGAAGCAAGTTGAGTCATTAAACTGAATAGCCCACGGGCAGTCAGGGAATACTTGTGGAATATCCATCTCTTCGGAATACCACTGTACCGATGTACCCATAGTAAGTAGGTCTGCTTGCTCTGGTGCACTGGTTTCTTGAGTCTCAGCCTTGCTTTCACGACCTACACGATAGTCAGCACCAGCTAAATAACCCAGATTACCATCGCCTGTACAATCCACGAAGAGTGTACCTTTGAACAATGACTCTTTTCCGTTTTCAATATCTTTTCCGATAACGGCAGTTATCTGATTGCCTTTCTTACGTACTTGAATGACTTCCGTGTTGAGGAATAACGAGATATTTGGCTCATTTGTAATCAGTTGCAGCTTCTTCTCATCCTCGTAGTTGCTGGCAGGTCCGGCATTGTGTTGAATTTTCTCAGGATGTTTTTTGAGAATGCTCAATATCTGATGGCTACGTTCAGATGTTGTATCTCGACGAGCTTCATAATTCGTCCAATGTCCTACACCACCTAACTCATCCAAAAGATTTCCAACATTGGGATAAGGTTGTTGACTGATAAGTCCCGACAATCCCACTCTCACCTCTGAGCTATTGTTTCCCCCCAGAACTGGTCTGTTTTGTATCAAAGCGACCTTACATCCTAGACGGGCAGCACTGACTGCCGCACAACAACCTGCAACACCTCCACCTACAACGACAAGGTCATACGAACCTTGTTCTATTGGATCTGTAATGCTTAATGTTTTCCTGCGGAAAGAATCCAACTTCTTTAAATCATTAGGAGGCGATTGTTTGGTATCCGTTGTCAGATAAATTGCATCACATCGACCTTCAAACCCAGTCAAGTCATGCAGTTTTAAAGAATGACTTCCCGCGGATAAAGACATGATGCCACCATCTTGCCAATACCAATCCGGTTTTTCTGTGCCGAAAACACCAACAGATGTATCATCCATCCACACCTCAAAACGTCCAGGAGATTCTTCTCGTCCCCAAACACGTGTCCAGTCTTTTGTGCGTACCCACATCCGATATACCCCGTCTTTGGGAACATCAAAATTGGTGATGGCATCTTGAACTGGAACGCCCAAGCCATGAGCTAAGAGATAAGGTGATCCCATAACCGTAGCCGATTGATTGTCTATCACCCATCCTCCTCTATCCTCGAAGCTTTCTGCTTCAAGAAGAATCTGTTCACTTCTGCTACAAGAGACTAGAAGCAGAATTAATAAGCCATACTTCAAAGACTTTATCATAATACTTTTATCTTTAAAACAACAAACTAAGTTAACAACGATTGCTCTCATTATAAGCAAAGGTTATCAACTTAGTTTGTAATCTATAGAATAAACCTTACTTATAATCCAGCCAAGTCGTCATGACTGCATCGGTATCAACAGTAAAGCGGATCCAACGGGCTTGGAATGATGCGGGGAACTCATAAACGAAGGTGTCATCTTCGTCAATAGCTTTCTCCATATAAACAGTCCAATCGCCGTTTCCAGTAGGATCAACTTCGATGGTTACGTTCACATCATCTTCATTCGGAGTGATTGTGAGTGTTTTCTTGTCATAGAAGCCGATAAGATATGGATCCGACGGTACATTTGCCTTCACAGCTGTATCCTTCCACGGGCCACCATGGCCAACAGGTTTGCCAAGACTCCACAAATCATCGATAGTACCTGCCCAAACAGCAGCTTTTCCATCATCAGAAACAACAATATGCTCATTGTTCTTGGCATCTTTCAAGTTAATGCCTGTCATCAGCAACATACCACGGTATGAAGCATAATCATTGATTCGGAAATGACTGGTCGAGATAGGACGAATCTTTGCAAAACCATCTGCGTTTTCAGCAGGAAGTTCATAGAATGAGCCCATTGAACAGAACAAGTCGCGCTCTGTTGCCACTTCCCGACATATACGCAACAATCCATTGTTCGTCAAGCTCTCATAGCCTGCTTCGCCCAGAGGTAATCTCCAGCGACGATCATTATTATCAATGATTAGAATAGAGCCGTCTTCGATAGAAATAACGTCCTTTGGAATAGCCATCTTCGTACGAATAAAATCAGCTGTCTCCGCATCATCCTTACGAATCAAACGAAGTTGGTCATCCATCTCATAATAGCCGGTCTCCTCTACCTGAGCACCTTTTGTCACATTTGCCAACAAACCTAAAGCACGACGATTATCACCCAGTCCATAGAGAATACCACCTACTGAATTTGTAGAGGTAATATCAGCTAAACCTTGGAACATTGGATCAGCCTCAACGGCACGTTGGTCCTCTACCGTATAGTTAAAGCTGACAGTAGTATAGACCTCTTTGTCGTTCTTCACACGAATCCATTCACCTTTATCCTGCTTCGAGAATTCAACATAAGCATCTTTGTTGGCATCCACCGTAACTTTCTTCAGTTCCTTCCATATACCATTACCTTCTTCATCCACTTCAAAGGTAAATGTAACTACATTCTTGCTTCCATTTTTCAACCAGCAGCAACGATCTTCCCAACCAGCGAACAAGAAAGGTTCTGATGTAGAATTTGCCTTCACTGTTTCCTTTGACCAGACAGCACCTTCTACTGTTGCAGGACCAAGTTCGTACGGTTTATCCAACGAAGTGAACCACATATTCGAGTTCGATTGACCTGGGCCTTCAATATTCCCTTTTGCTTTACGTTTGTTCAAGAACTCACTTTTTGCAGAATCATCACAACCGAAAACCAATTGATCATTCCATCTTGTGAAATCGCCTATCACCTTCAGATAAGCGGTAGCCGGGCGAATACCTTTGCTGTTCATAGCTGTGAACTGTCCTGGGAACTTCCAGAACATTCCATGCATGGTCATCAAGTAGTTTGGTTCTGCATCTGTTCCGACATTACGGATTCTCGGCCATTCAGTATTCCAACCATGAGCACCATCATAAGCATGACTGGCTTTAGGAAGACGATAGAACGACCAGCCTTTCACTGCATCGCGGACAGCTAAAATCAAAGACTTGTAATCCCAACCAACTGCCCATATCGGGTCTGTTGCAGGATTCGGATTCCCATAGATACCACCAGGACCTGTAACTTCCGTAAACTGATTACGACGAACCAGTTTCCAATCCTTTCCGTCCCACTCAGAGAGCGATCCAGCCTCTACATCAAATTTTCTCAATGCTTCTTGAGTACCTTCACCATTGTTCGAATAAACGGCAACGCCTTGTCCGGAATAGAAACCTTTTCCATGAACGCCAAGTAGCAAATCATTGATTGGTCCGGCATCCGTATCCTTTGCTTTACGTTGATTGTTATTGCCATCAGGATACAATTCTTTTACGGCTAATGTGTGAACATCGACTTCATAAAAGCCTTCCTCCATCGTTCCATAGAGAATCTTATTTTCAGGGTCATCCAACGCACGAGCATTACCCGTATGGCGACCTGGCATAATCGAATAAGGAATCACACGAACTTTTCCATCAGCATCAATAGCATACGGTCCAATGAACAGTTGGTTACTCTCCTTATGGATCATACGATTTGCAGGAGTACCACCAATACTTTCTTCATGGGTTATCTGGGTCATATCTGGAGCAATCTCATAAAGCATGTCCGATGAGCCATTCGGCAAATGCGGCCCATAAGTGATCACCCACAGTTTACCAGCCCAAGGAACAACCGCACCAGTACCACATTCATTCTCATTATTATAATGAGCCAGAGCCGGATAGATTCCAGAAACAGAGTCTCTTGGTGCTTTATCCTGATTAACCTTACAAGAAGAAGCCAAAATCAAGAACGTTCCTGCAATCAAGTATATATACTTTCTAAACATAAGTATAATATTTGTTTATACAAAAATAACAATAAATACGAAAAGAGGGGTTTTGCAACCCCTCTTTTCTTGTAAGAATATTACCAATTCGGGTTCTGTGTCAATCCTGGATTGATTAGAATATCTGCAGCAGGTACTGGCCATAAGTAGTCACGGCTTTCGTCGAATTTGCGTTCAGCAGCAACAACGATATAACCCTTATCCACCATGTATTTAAGATCAGCTATACCATCCTCGTCGATTTCAGGAACACCACCCAAAGGATAGTTACCATCTCTCCAGTTCTGGATCAGTTCCTTGTACTCAGCAGAAACTGTGCTTTCGTCACCATTCCAAGAAGTAGATCCTGACCAAGCACGTTTCAAGAAGTAAACCGGACGGTTATAAACCTTACCAGCGATACGCCATCTGATCAAGTCGCAATAACGATGTCCTTCCCAAGCCATTTCGATGAAACGTTCAGTACGAAGCATTGTACGCATCTCTTGTTGAGATCCTACTGTTGCAGCTGGATAAACCAGACCAGTACCATTATATGCTCTTTCACGCAGCTTATTGATGGTTTGATCCAATACATCCTGAGTACATTGATTCTGCTCAATCATTGCCTCTGCATACATCAACAAGACGTCACCGTAACGTAACATAGGATAAGTTGTAGGAGCTCCATTATAACCATTTTGCATCCACGAATCATCAATGTATTTCTTAAACAAGAAACCATCGTAGGAAGCGTGTTCAGCACGAGCCTTTGAATCATTATTTCCAACTTGAGCACCATCCGACATACGCATAACAGATATACGCGTTGGATCTGGAGAATATTCGAATCCCAGCCAAGCATAGTCTCTTGGGTTGTATGTGCCATCGAGTACACTCTTCGTATAAGCAGAAGCGAAAGGAACAATCGTCATTG